>JAPLDP010000031.1 GCA_026391695.1 Bacteroidota bacterium | reverse complement strand
ATCAGAAACAAGATGGGTATTTGGGCTTTTTGTATCTTTACTCATGGAAAAGTTTGTTTAAAAGTTTATACACCTCAAAGATAATGATTATCAATGAGATAACAAACTTTTCCATTTTTTTATGAATAATTCAGGTTAAATTAACATGAAAAAAAACATCAGCATTTGGATTTACCCATTAATAGTAATAGGATTTTTATTAACTCTTACTAATAGTTGTAAGAAAGACGATGACACTAACAACAATACTCCTGCCGACACGGTAGTTGACATAGACGGCAATGTTTACCACATTGTAACCATTGGTACACAGGATTGGCTGGTTGAAAATCTGAAAGTGACCCACTACCGCAATGGCAACCCTATACCCAATGTAATCATTGATGCGCTGTGGGAAAATTTAGCAACAGGTGCTTATTGTGATTATAACAATACACCAGGCAATAGTACAACCTATGGCAGGCTCTACAACTGGTATGCAGTAAACGACAACCGCAATATAGCCCCAACAGGCTGGCATGTGGCCACCGATGCCGAATGGACAATACTGACAACTTATGTGGGAGGTGAAGCTGTTGCCGGTGCTAAACTAAAAGAAACCGGCACAACTCATTGGCAAGATCCAAATTCAGGAGCGACCAATGAAACCGGTTTTACAGGCCTTCCGGGCGGAAGCCGGCACTTCGATGGTCTGTTCGACTACATCGGCCTCGGCGGTGTATGGTGGAGTTCTACTTCTGAAAATGACAATGATTCCTGGACCAGGTATTTGGACTATGGTAACATCGATGTTTACAGGGATCTCAACTTTAAAAGGCATGGCGCTTCTGTGAGGTGCGTGAGGGATTAATTTTTTAATTTGTTTTAATTTTTGACATCAAAAGGCGGCCGGATTTTTCTTGAACTCCGGATGCCATCTTTGCAAAAGATGTCATCCGGACACGACGAATGACATCTCTCAAAAGAGATGGCATCCGTGATATAACGTCATACCATTTTTCTCTGAATATTTGTACCTTTACTCCCTAATCTCAAAACGACGGGGAAGTATTTAGACGGACTCGCGTTGGTGGCAATTTTAAAAATTGATAAGTTTATGACCAATAAAATATTTGTAATAATATATTAACCCTTTAAAAACCTGCAATATGAAATGCACAAAATGTGGTGGCGAATTTAAGACCAAAAAATTAAAAGGTATAGAAATAGATCACTGTTCGGGTTGTCAAAGTATTTGGCTCGATTATAATGAACTTGATCAATTGGAAGATACTGTGTGGGACCATGATGAATTAAAAGGGTCATTGTTTTTTGGAACCCAACCTTCCACAATCCATTGCCCTAAATGTGGAATTATGATGCAAAAAATAAAATATCGTTTTTATGATCTGGAATTAGAAATCTGTCCTGATTCGTGTGGATTCTATTTAGATGCTAATGAAGAGAACCGAGTTTTAGAACTCATTGAAAAAGAGAAAAAAGCTACTAAAAGAAAAATAAAATCAGAAGAAGAATGGGTGAACTCATTAAAACGTATGAAAACCAGATCTTTTTTTAGTAAATTGAAGTCTTTTATGAAAAGTTAAAACTGCCGGCGGCACGTTATACCGCATTATTTAAAGGAGTGTAACTAAGCTGCATCACGACGATACGCTTCAATTCATCGATGATTATTTGCTCAGGAGTTCGCATAATATATACTGCAAAACTAATCCTGAAATCCATTATTTCAAAGAACGTAATCGCTTATTTATCAATGGTTATAACCCCTTTTTGTTAGTATCTGCTGAATTTGAAAATTAATAATATGAGCAAAAAAAAAACCAGTAATTTCAATAATAAAATTGTTAATAACGATTAATGAGTCATCCCCCACGAGTGACGCGTGCTGGATGTGATGTCGTCACATGTCACCCTTTTCCGAAAATACACCATCCTTTAAAAAGAGCACCCTGTCTGCAAAATCAGCAATCCGATGGTCATGGCTGGCGATGATAACGCAACGGTTTTCGGTTTTTGCAGATTCCCTTAACAGGTTTACGATATTCATGCCCTGCTCTGTGGCTAAGTTGCCGGTCGGCTCATCTGCAATGATAAGGGTTGCATTGTTGGCTAATGCACGTGCAACCGCTACGCGTTGCTTCTCTCCCTGGCTCATCGTGCGGGGGTAGTCCTTTGCCAGATGTGCAATGCCAAACCTTTCTAACAATTGAACCGTACGAAGATTTGCCTCTTTTTTATTTGTATGATTAAATCTCATGACTAAAAGTATGTTTTCCAGCGCATTCAGGGAATCGAGCAGGTGAAAGGTCTGGAATATAAACCCGATGCGGGCTGCACGAACTTTTTGCAGTCCTGCAGGTGAATACTCCTGAATCTTCTTACCGAACAGCCAGGCCTCGCCGGATGTGGGCCGCTGAAGACCGGCCAATATCGTCAGGAAGGTCGATTTTCCGCTTCCGCTGGGGCCCAGGAACAATATGACCTCTCCGGGGTACGCCTGGAATGAGATATCTTTCAGTGCACTGGTTTCCCTTCCCTGTCCCTGGTATATTTTTGATACTCCCATCAGTTGTGCTATTGGCTGATGATTTTTTGATTGGTTCATTTGAATGCCTCCAATGGATAAACTTTCCTTAATTTCTGGTTCGGGAAAATCGAGCTGATCAGGCTTATGACCGTCACGCTCAAAATAACTGCAAGGATCTGGAAAGGCGATGTCAATACCGACACTTCCGGTGAAAGTCTCTCAACTGCTCCCATCAAGGGAAAAAACAGGGCAATACCCACAACCAATCCGGTTCCCGACAGGATCATAGCCTGGATGATCACCATCCTTGGTATGAAACCACCGGGTGACCCCAATGCCTTCATGATCGCAAAATCCTTCCTTCTTTCAAGCACATTGATCGAAAGGATAAGGCTGAGAATGGCCATCAGTACGACCGACCCGATCATAGCGACGACAAAAAGCAATGGCAGGATTCCGGATTCCATTTCACGGATGTTGTTTTCAAGAAATTTCGTCCTATCGAACACAACCACATTGGGTAAACTGGCTTCAATTTCTGATGAAACACGCTTCAGGTCAGCGCCTGGTGTCACCTTTACCAAGTAACAGGTCACGATGCCGGCCAGACCTATGATTCTGTGTGCATCGGCTAAAGTGATGAATGCATACTGGATAACGAACATGTTCGTGCCTTTGCTAAAACCTACTACCACCAGGGTGTTGTTTTTTACCGGCAGGGTATCACCGATATTGATGTGATGCTTGGCAGCAAACGAACGGTCCAATACAACTTCACCACTCGATTTAATGTTCCTGCCCCTGGAAATCTCTGGTGGACCTCCGCGACCTGTTTTGGGATCATACCCGGTAAGGTAAAGTGTAGCCGGCCCTTCGGGAAGCCTCACCGATGCCAGGATAAATAGCACGGGTGATACGGATTTAACTCCGGGAGTCTCTTTCAATGTTGTGCTATACTCGGGTGTCAGTAGCGAGGTGCACCGCAAAATGTTCGTCGCATGACGTTGCAGCACCCACAGATCAGCATCGCTTGAGCGGACGTACTCCACCGATCCGACAGATACTCCTTTATAAATTCCAAGCAGGAACAATATCAACACCACACAGAGGGCCACACCACATGCCGTGATGATGAATCTGAATGGCTGGTCTATCAATGTTTTTAGTGCATACATGACTATGGGATCATTGGAACTTCCTTGAATAATTTACCTTCGATCCTTGAAAATATATCATCCAGATCCGGCCCGGTAATAGTAAGGCCATGATTCTTCAGCCCCACGACCGCTCTGCCGGGTTGGTCAGTTGTTTTAAGCAAAGCCACCACATCTTCGGCAAGGTTCAACGTGCCGCAGGGAAAATTCTGGTGAGTTGAGGGAATATCTTTCATCCAGGCATGTACATGCAAAATCGCTCCAACTTCAGGAAATGCCTGGTAAATGAGGGTATGCTCAATAGCATCTACCGATACTCTCATTCTTGGGTTATGTTCCGCAGGAACACTTACCACGATCTCTCCATTCTCCGGGTCATACCCGGTAACCAGCAGGATATCCTCGCCCGGGCCTTTCAGATGAGCTTTATCCACGCCACGGGCAGTCATCCAGAAGGTGTCTGTTCCGATTTCGGGGATATCTTCTCTGGCGCTGAGATTCCCGTAACTCAGTCCCTTTATCTTAAAAAGGCGGTACAGGTGATCAATGTTTTCCTGGCTTAGCAGATCGGTCAATGGAAATGGGGCAGGCAGCACGCCAAGAGAATCGAGCACACCTCCATAGTGTTTGAGTTTTTCTGTCACCGCAGTCTTGCAGTATGCAGCCGGAAGATTTGCGGTAAGCCTGTTCGTGATCATCATCCTTGCATTGATGACAGGTAACATGCTCTCATATATCTTTCCCGGACTATAAGAGAAATGATAATATCCGACCTCTGGTGTTATGCAGTATATTTCGGGAGCATGTTCCCCGTTTTCTTTGATGCAAAGCAGCAGGTTGGAGAGTGTTTTAACCAGCATGCCGTAACAGACAGATCGCTGGTCATCCAATTCATTCGATAGTGTTGAAATCGAAATGACGAATTCGTTCTGTGCTTTGCGCAATACCGCTTTGGGATTATCAAAAGTGGTCAGGTTGATGATAAAATTCAGTTCGTTTGACATGGAAGTCAAAACATGGCCATGAACTTCCAGTTCAGCCACAATCTCCTTTACGATCCGATCCCTCAGCGGAACACTACCGTTATAATTTATTGAAAATTTCATATCACGTTTTTTTTATTTTTTGTTAATATCAATCAATCAATTACTCATTCTATCAATCAATAATTCATCAAATACGTCCCTGATCATCATATCTCCAAATGTTTCTCTTCGACGAAATAACCAATGCATTCCATCCGCAACGGCAATGACGGCTGGACGGGGAAACCCAAAGTTCGACTCCCATGATGTAAAATATGCCCCGCTATCCATGATGGCAAGAATTTCCCCGGTTTTTACATCCGGCATATACTTGTTCCGGTAGACCATATCTGAAGCAAAGCACCCGGGACCGTTAATGTTTACATATTGACTACGTGGACGACGGACTTCATTGCATAAGAATACTTCATGATATTCATAAAATGTTGGCATAGTCACCGTACCGATGCCACCATCGGTGGTCAACCATTTTTTTAATCCGGCACGCTCCTTTACCTGGTGTACACCAAGTAACAGAACCTGGCTGGAACTTGCAATGCAACGCCCGGGTTCGGTGATCAGTTCAGGCCAATGGCCTTCAGGAAAGATCATGCTGATACCTTTGGTCACTTCTTTCGCAAAATCTTTGAAACCCTGCTTATCCGGTTTCTTTTTGATGCCTGGCAGACGGTCCATCGCCTGGTAAAGGAGCATCTCCCGGGTGGTCATCTCCCAGGTCCCGGATGCTGCAAATCCTCCGCCAATATCCAATACCTTCACCTCAATGACCCGGCTCATTGTCTGATCCATCAGATCTTTTAAAAGCTCCAATGCCTTGCGATAATCATTCGGGCGACGGATACCGGTACCTATATGAAAATGAAAACCATAGAACTGAACATGATCCAGCCCTGGAAGTTCATCAAGTATCTTCACTACCTCACCACTTTTCAGATCAAAGCCCAGAGAACATCCTTTCCTGCTCCCGGTGGCCGATCCCTTGTTCATTCCTTTAGGAGTATAATCCGGATTGATCCTGAGCAGGATGTCGGCTTTCTTATTTAATCTTCCTGCCATTACATTCAGCCGTTGCAGCTCCTGCAAGGAATCGACGATTACAAAGCGAACATCATTTTCCATGCAAGCCGATAGCAATCTGTCCGGTTTGAATGGCCCGTTAACAATGATATCCCGGCCTTTATATCCCAGCCGCAAGGCCAGGTTAAGCTCAAATTCACTCATCACCTCTGCTTTGAAGCCCCTCTTCTTTATTACATCAATCACACCCGGCACCGGATTACACTTGAAGGCATAATGAACCGATACCTGACCCGGGTAAACATCAGTGAATGAATGGAGAAAATCCTCAACAGTCGAGGCTAAACGATGTTCATCGACAACGTGCAGAGGTGTTCCGTAAATACCAGCAAGATCGACACAACTGCAATCCCCGATAGTCAGTTCCCCGGTGCCGTTTACCCCAAATCCCCAATCTTCTGGCATTAAATGACTTTTTTTCGATCCTGCTTTCATGTTGTTCTGCTTTTTAATGTTTTTCCATAAACCTCAAACCATTTATATGGTTTTAATCCGATGATTTCCGATGCCCTCACAGCGGCAATATTATCATCCGACATCCAGGTAGAATAGACCACAGGGTAGCGTTGAGCGATCTTCAACATTGCATCGATCAGCAGGATAAACACACGACTGTTCTGGTAAGCTTTTTTGATTCCGACTGCATATACCACGACTTCACGGATCGCTTTCCGTTGAACCAGTAATTTATAGATATCTGTTATCCTTATCCTGCCTTTTAATGACTGCAGGAGCGGATTGATGTTCAGCACGCACTGAAGCACTCCAACCGGTTTTCCATGGTGTTCCACGATCTGTATAAGTGACGGATTAGTAACAGCAAACAAAGATTTGGCTGAAAAGAGGTACTCTTTCCGGCTCACCGGCAGAAAATGCCAGTTTTCGGAGAAGGCATCATTAAAAACCTCCCGGATGCGTTCGAGTTCGGCTTTCATGTCGAACAAGTCAAAATGACGTACGGTAAAACCATTCGATTCAGGTGGGATTTTATAATTCTTATGGCGTTGGCTCAGGAAATCTCTTGTTTCAGTATTGATCCGGGTATGAATGCGATAGACCACTTCAAAGCCTGATTTTTTTATGAATGAGGGATAATATTCCGGATTATGTGTTTCGAAAAAAGCCGATCTTTCATAATTCTTAACCAGCATGCCTAATTCGGAATAATGGTTTGGATTGAAGGGGCCTTCCAGGCGTTCAGCGCTTTTCAGTTGGCAATACTCTTCAATTGTTTTCAGAAGTATGGCAGAAGCCTGTTCGTCCTCCACCGATTCATAAAAACCAAAAAAGGCGGTTTTTTCATGAAACTTCTTCCAATGCTCCGGATTGATGACTGAAATTGCCCTTGCGACCGGTTCATTCCCTTTATAACAGACGAATTTCTTCAGATCAACTCCGGCAAAATAGGGATTCTTCGTCTGATCAAGGGTTCTGATTATTTCTGATTTCAGTGGTGGAACCCAATCAGGATCATTATGATGCATCCTGAAAGGAAGATCCAGGAAATCCTGCATCCCCTTGCGATCGCTGATTATTTTGACTTGGTACGACATCAGTTTTTGGTTATTTGTTCCACAACGTAAGCCCTGTAAATAAAAGACCTGTCGGCAGCATAGAGCGTTTCTGACAGCTCTTTTTGCGGATTGATCCATCTGGCCAATGATTCCGGCCTGGAGCGCTTAACAAGAAGGTTCCGGTAGGTAAGGATGGATCCATCCCTCGCAACACGTACCGTCTCCTTCAGAAGATGTTCAAAAGAGGTAGTCTCCATCCATTCAAAAATGTTCGAAAAATTGAATTTTGAGATCGAATCAGCCGGAATCCCGCGAAAATAATCCTCACAGCTGCCCGTTACGATCTCAATACGATCGATCCTGCTCTTGATCTTCTCAAAGTTTTCTTTTCGCAGATAAACCGGAATGTTAATAAGATTGTAAAATTTTCCCAGGAGAACATAAGCTAAGAAGTAGTTTTCTTTCAGCGACATCGTCGTGATCGCCCGTTTGATATTTGACCGGAAATGGTCACCGAAGGAGAAGGATTCTTCTAACTGATCGAAGAACTTCCCGGTAAAAAGCAGGGTCATCATTGTACGGCTGAGAAATACTCTCGTAAAGAACCGCCACCGGAAATTGTTCCATTTCCTGTCATATAACAATTGTCTTTCCTCTTCTGTTGTGCAAGCGAAGAGTTGTTCAGGCAGCGACTTTCCCACAAGCAGTTTCAGCCATTTTTTCAACATCTGCATATATTTTTCATACCGTCCGCTGGAAATAATTCCCATCAGGATTTTATCTTCCTGATCATCCCAGTATTGAATGCTTTCCGGCTTCATGTGCATCCGAAACCTGGAATACAATGTAAGGCGCCTGTCAGAGGGAAGCAATCCAAGGAACTCTAATAGTTCTTCATAATCAAATTCCCTGAAAGCAGCCATTTTCAGGTCAAGAAGATAATTCTGGTAGGGACTGATGTCCAGGGCAATGACTTTTTGGGGATTATCTGCGAGAAAAGCAAGTGTATTGCATCCGCCTGAAGTGATTGAAAAGACGACATCATCCTGTCCGATTTGAAATGCCCTCCGGTCGATCTCCGGATCTTCCCAGCATTGTGCATAAATGATGTCGCTGAATACTTTTGATCTTTTCAGTTTCCCAGCCTGACGTGTTGGTTTATCAGCATTTTTAGCTTCGGGAAGTGGTTTCAGACCGATCCATGTGTGGATCACAGCCCAGTCGAATACGGCAGGGAGACCAATGACCATTGCGTAGAAAAGGTTACCCATGATAGCAGCCAGAATGAATCCGGGTATAAAAAGAAGATAAAGGGCATTGTGCCTGAAACCGTCACTGTTGATCCGGAAACTTTTCATATCTGCAATCAACCTGAGGATGCTTCGAATATTCGGTAAAAACCTCGGGGTGGCCTTTTTATATTCACGAAACGCATCCCCGAATTGATGTTCCAGGTTCTTTTCTTCATAAGTGATCAACTGGTTGTAATGGAGATAGAGCAGCGCCGGCATGGCTAAACCGACGGGGGAGAGGCATAGGGCAAATCCGCAAAAAGCGATCAGATCGGCCAGGTAAATGGGATTTCGGGAGACTTTATATGGTCCAGTCGATATCAGGATATCTTTACGGACCCTGAATGACATCACAAACTCTGAAGAAAGCACAGTTCCTGCCCACATTCGCAGGAATGTTGCTATTATCATAAGCAGAGCCACGAAGATGAATCCCGTTTTGACAAACAGTTCCGGGGATAATCCAAATAGGTTCCCTGCCAGTATCATATTTCCCGGAACCCCTGGAAATCCCAAAAAAGAAACGAGACAAACGATCAGAACGATACTTAACGAGATGAAGATTCTTGCTTCAAACTCAACCCGGTGAATATTTAATGCCATTGTTTTCATGTTTTATATATTAACTATTTGTTTGTGAAGTTGTTTGCTGTTTGCTTTTTACTATTCACAGTTCACTACTCACTACTCACTATTTGCTTATATCTTACTCTAATTGCGCCTGGTATGACCCCGATCTTACATGGAGTTTTACCCATCAGTTCCCCGTCGGTCTCGATCCATATAGGTCGTTCCGAATCAATTGAGATCTCTTTGGTCTGCCTGATGGAAAAATAGGTTGAATTGATATGATTTCCCGAGTAGACCTTCCCAAAATTCAGGAATCGTCGCAGCAGGTTCATCTCATGAATCTGAAGCACATCAAGCCATCCATCATCTATCCTGGCGTTGGGTGTCAATCTCATCCCTCCTGCGCAATAGATCCCGTTGCCGATGGTAACACCTATCATCCTTTTCGATTCCGGTGGTTGTTGATCAAGCCGGATGGTCATTTGGGATGCCTTATAATGAACCAGGTGTGACAAGGCCACAGACCCGAAGGCGATCTTTCCCCCGAAATACTTGAGCCTCATACCAACCCTCGATACAACAGATCCTCCGATACCGACCTGGCATTCACTTACAAAGAGACGCTCACAAGGGTTGTTGTCCTTATCAAGGTAGTTCACAAACCCCACATCCAATGGCTTTGCAGTTGAGTCACAGATCAGATCCAATTGGTCGCTGATTAAACCCGGCAGCCGGAGTGTCTGTGCCAGTCCGCTACCGCTTCCGCAGTTCAGAATACCCAACTCACACTGATCACTTACCGGTTTTTTGTTTAGTAAAAGGCCATTGAGAACTTCATTGATCGTTCCATCTCCCCCGATTGCGATAATGAGGCCTGCACCCCCGCCAGCAGCTTCACGGGCAAAGATGGTGGCATCACCCTGTCTGGTAGTTTCCATCAACAAATAATTTCTGTCGAATCTTTTTTCCAGCTCAGGCACCAGTTGACTTTTCAGCTTCTTTGCCTTTCCACCACCAGCCACCGGGTTCAGTATGATATGTGCAACTGTTTTCATTATCGATTTTTTACATCTTATCAACTCATCAACTCATCAAGTTTTCAACAAAGGTATCCCTGCTGACAGGCATATCAGAATTGGTTTTCCGGAAGTAACAGGTTGAATTTGCAGAATTTGTAAAAGAGATAGTCCATTATGGCCATTAATCAATTAATTGCCAAAACCGACCAGACAATCCATAATTTATGGGTAATTTTTGCAGAATTCAATAATTTTTTTGGAGGAATTTGCAGTATAAATTATATTTAATATCTATTTCTATGAAAAGAATTGTCTTATTATTTGCTTTCTTAAAACTGCAAACGCACAAATGTTAATAACGCTTATTTTTTTTAACTGATTAATTACTTATTTTTATTATCTTTGGAAGTTAAAATTATTTTTATTCACTAAAAACATAAAACTATGAAAAGAAATCTACTCATTTTCGTGATCTTCATGGCAATGGCCGGTTTTTCGCGAGCCCAGGTCATAGCAGATTATGAGTGCATCCCGATGAATGTGATGTTGGGAGGGGCAGATGATCAAAGCACCATGACTGTCGTTCCTAACCCTGATGCATCAGGTATTAATACCAGTAATTACGTTGTTAAATTTGTGCGTGATAAAAACGGTGTACCTTGGGGGGGCTTTTGGTCAGCTTTACCTACACCGGTCGACGTGACTGTTAACAAGTATGTTCATGTAAAAGTATGGAAACCCCGGATCAGCCCTATAAAATTTAAACTGGAAGGGGGCGCCGCCGGTAACCTCGAAATTCTTTCAATTTCTGACCAAATCAGCACCGGTGCGTGGGAAGACATAGTATTTGATTTCTCCTCTAAAACCGGGACCTATCCTGTCATATCATTTATGCCTGACTTTGAGGATCCGGTTACCCTTACTGAAGATATTATAATTTACTTCGACGACATTATGGTAAACAACGATCCGACGCCGAACACTGCAGCTGCTTATGTCATCGAAGATTATGAGATCATGCCTTTAAACCTGATGATAGGCGATCCCTTGGTTGATTTTAGTTCCATGACGCTGGTACCCAATCCGGATCCAAGCGGGATCAATACCAGCTTGTATGTAATCCAATTTCTGCGCGATAAGGATGGTGTACCCTGGGGTGGTTTCTGGTCACCGACGGGTGTCGACGTGACAACCGATAAATATATGCATGTAAAAGTGTGGAAACCACGTATCAGCCCCATTAAATTCAAAATTGAAGGTGGCACCGCCGGTCCCCTCGAAACTCTTTCGATATCTCCGCAAACCAGCACCGGTGTATGGGAAGACATGGTTTTCGATTTCTCCTCCAAAACTGGCGCCTATCCTACCATTTCCTTCATGCCTGACTTTGAGGATCCTCTCACCCTTACAGAGAATATAACGATGTATTTCGACGACATCATTTTGAACAACGATCCCAATCCCACCGTGCTGGAATCAGTTACAATGAATGTAAATATGTTATACTGGAAAGACCTTGGAATCTTTAATCCGGCGACCGATTTTGTTGATGTTGCTGGTACCATGAATGGCTGGGATGGCACCAACGATCACCTCACTACCACAAACGACAGCATTTATACCATCACTTTAGGTGGTTTCGTGGCTGGCACTCTCCTTGAATTTAAATTCCGTATAAACGGCAGTTGGGCCGATTCCACCTGCGAATTTCCAAGTGGCGGCCCCAACCGTACCTACACTGTTGTTGCCGGCGCTAATATTTACAATGCCTGGTATAACAACGACTCCACTTCTCCGGTTACGTTCAAGGTGAATATGTCGAATTATGAACTAATGGGGATATTCCACCCGGCTACCGATTTTGTTGATGTTGCCGGCAATTTCAATGGCTGGGATGGCGCTAACCATCATCTGACTACGACCGACGACAGTATTTACACCATTACGGTCGATAGCCTGACTTTCGGACTATTACTCGAATTCAAATTCCGGATCAACGGGAGTTGGGCCGATTCCACCTCTGAATTCCCCAGCGGCGGACCCAATCGTACATATACAGTACCTGCAGGACCAAGTGAATACAGCGCCTGGTATAACAACCAAGTATACGGTATTCCTGATCATTCCCTTACCGGGAAAGTGCAGTTTTATCCAAATCCTGTGGTCAACATCCTGAATATCCATTCAACTGTTGAAATCAACAAGGTAGTGATCACCAATACGGTTGGGCAACAGGTTGCAGTTTTTGAAAACCTGGCAACCGGAACGGCTGCCTTCAATATTTCGAACCTGGATAAAGGATTGTATTTGATAACATTCTATGCGAAATCGGGCGGTCAGCTAATACAAAAACTGATCAAAAACTAAAAAAAGATCACTCTTTCTTTAAGAGGAAGCCGTCCAAAAAAGGGCGGCTTCTTTTTTTTCCGCCCGGCATAGGCTGAACTTAAAGAGTTCTTTAAACTCTGAAGGAAGTAACTATTCACCCCTTGCAAATACTAAGACGTACGGTTTTATTGTCCGGTGCATCAGGGATTAATCCGACTTACAAATTTTACTGCACTTTATTTGTAAAATTTGAGTCTCATTAATAAATTTTTGTAGGAAAATTTAAAAAAGGAAAATTATTTTTAATTTTAAGCAAACAATAAAATTAAAAGGAGTTGCATCATGAAACATGTATCCATTATCTTCATCATCACAGCTCTGACGCTGGTCATGGGCTGCCAAAGGGCAGTAGACACTGCAGCCGAGAAGTCAGCAATCAACGCTGTCCTCGATAGTTACATACTAAGTATTGAGAATGAAGACATTGAGCTCTATGGCAAAATCTTCATTCACGACACCGACATGGTGAACTTCGGTACTGGCGCTAACGAACGCATTGTCGGGTGGGATACTTTGAGAAAGTTAATTGAAGCTCAAAATGCTGCTTTGTCAGAGACAAAGATAACTTCTAGCGATGTCACCATCAATTTGTCACCCGAAGGACAGTTTGCGTGGGCTACCTGCCTCTGGGACTTCAAATCCACAATGGAAGGGCAAGTCATGCAGCTGCCAGTACGCTGCAGCTGGATTCTGGAGAAACGCGGCAAGGACTGGAAGATTGTCCATTTCCACAAATCGGTGGGAACGGCATGGTAGGTTCGACAATTGCCTCTTACCGCTGAACCGTTGCATTATACAAACCAGAACCGAAAGCAGCTTCGCCTGATAAGTAACGCTTTGTGTGGCGCCAGCCGTACAAATACGAAAACACTTCACGTTTTCTGCGTTTTATAGTAGACACGGATGCCATCTTTGCAAAAGATGTCATCCGGACAAATCGGATGACATCTCTCAAAAGAGATGGCATCCGTATCAGATCCGTCAAAATAACGTACCGATTTAAAATCGTTGAATATGTTTAATTTTACTGAGCGCGTTGATAAGTGAAATATAAATAC
The DNA here is from genome assembly GCA_026391695.1 of Bacteroidota bacterium. Lineage (NCBI taxonomy): Bacteria > Pseudomonadati > Bacteroidota > Bacteroidota bacterium. The sequence goes on along the minus strand of JAPLDP010000031.1, from coordinate 97,965 downwards.
AACCGTATACACTTTCATTATGGGCAAGTTAAAAAAATGATACAGCGGTCTAAAATCGAACTGACCATCCATTATAAAAAAAATTAAAGTGGAAACCAGAACACACTTTAAAAACGGGGCGCTACCGAAAAGCCATACGAGTATTAAAAAATAGGATGAAAGATGAAAAATAAAGTAATTGTAATTCCAGCCGTTCTTTTAATAATTTCATTAGGGAATTATTTTATAATTTTTTCTAAAGGAAGTATTCGGACTGTTGAATTTCTATCAATATTTATTATCGGAGTATTATCAGGAGTATTATTAACTCAAATTTTTAAAGCAATAAAGGATAGAAAGAAATAAATTATTTTAAGTTGCAAAAGTAAAAAATAGAAATCAACTTGAAATAGATGAAAGAAAACCTGCCTATGCTGCAAAGGAGAAAAGAAAGTACTTTTTTTATGCTGAGAAAATAAATTATAACCCCCTAAAATCTTGTTTTTTTTGTGATTCCCTGGGGATGGTATTACCATAAAATAGTGGCTACCGATAACGGTGCGATGGAATAGTCGAAATTATTTTTACCCTGTTTTACGCTAAATGTTTTAAAATTAGAGCCGTAATTACTGACAACCAGGACTTTTGTCCCGTCGGTGTTTAAAAAGACCACCACGCCGATATTTACCAAAGTAAGAGGCACATCTGACGAAACCCTGACTGCCCCTGGTCTAACAAATTTTGAAAAATGGGCGATGGAATAATACTCCTCATTTTTGGTGATTTGCCCGTTCTGTAGATTGAGCGTCACTACGCCGCGGCAATTGGAGCATCCATTATTTTGAGGACCATAGTTCTGATCGAGAACAAGGTTCCAGAAAATACTGGTATTCGACCAGTTCAAAGCCGTACCTATTAAAATGTTCCTCATGAACCACATCAGGTTAGAGCTAAAATCTGTAGCCCATGCGCCACCGGAAATCTCCGTGAAATATAAGTCTTTATCCGGGTGTGCGTTATGAACCGTGCTCATGGCCGAAACATCTCCTGCATAGGCGTGAAAAGCCGTGCCGGAAATATATTTACTTGCCTCAGGGTCATTAAGAATGGAAATAGCGTAAGACATATTGTCCCAATTGTGATCGTAAATAATGATTTTAGTGTCTATACCTGCCGATTCAAATTTTGGCCCGAGGTGGTTTTTAATAAAATCCAGTTGCTCCCCGGGTTGCATCTCCATGCATGGATAGGTTGCCGTAAAATAAAGCGGTTCATTTTGCGGTGTTATAGCCGTGATGGTGATCCCTTCGTTTTTCATCTCCTGGATATACCTGACAAAATAGTCAGCACAAACATCATAGCAGGTTGTTTTAAGTTTTCCACCTTTCATGCTGCCGTTGGTTTTCATCCAGGGTGGCGGGCTCCAGGGCGAACCTATCAATCTTATGTCCGGTGCAATCTGAATGATTTCTTTCAAAACCGGAATCACATCTTCATAATCCTGCCCAAGTGAAAACTGATTAAGGTCAAAATCGGTTTCGGATATTGGTATATCATCATAAGTGAAATCAGAAAGAGAAAAATCTGAGGCGCCAATTGTAAGGCGCAGATATGAAATACCTATTTCGCTGACCGGATCGAATAAATTATGAAGTGTCGTTTGCCGCGTCGCTGCATTCATCTTTTTGTGAAGCAGGTAAGCTGAGGAACCGGTAAGGGCTGCCCCAAATCCTTCCATGGCCTGAAACGCGATGGTCGTATCCACCACAATGACTGGCCAATTAGAGGAATCCTGCTCCTTGATTGAAAGATCACCTTCTTTATTCAAGAGCTTTGTTTTATCACCTTTGGTCAGCCAGACATGTGCCTTACCAATGTCGGTTTGAACTGGTGGTTCCTGATGCTCGGAATTATCATTGTTGCTGCAATTCAGGAGGCATGTGAAAATTCCTGAAAGCAACGTCAGCATAATGATATTGCCAGCTTTATGATTTGAATGATAGTGCATTTTAAAAGCTTTAATGATCATAAGATATTAACCATAAGGGCACATAATACACGCTGCCTCTTACTCCCCAAATTTCTATTCTTTAACAATTTTACTGGTCAGGATTCCCTTTTCCGAAGTTATTTTTACGAAATAAATGCCACTTTTTAGCGCCGAGCATTCGAATTCCTTTGTACCGGCAAGGTTTGATGAGAGATTCATCGTGACCATAACCCTTCCGAAAATATCAACAATTTGCAAAGAAGGTTGGTATTTGGATGGCAATCGGTATTCAACCATAAGCACATTTTTCGCCGGATTGGGGTAAACATTTAGCAAAGGCGCATTGCCGTTAATACTCCCCATTCCGCTCACAGTTATTGTAAACGACCAGGTATCTTTGTCAGAAATACCAGCAAATGCGTTTTCGTAAAGATCAAGAAATGCAGCAGAATCGACCACCACATAGTATTTTGTGTTAAGTGAAAGACTGTAATTATTGAAGAAAGAAATGGTACTTGTTCCCGATCCACCTATATTCCCGGCATTTATAATTTCTTTCACTTTATCTGTGGCGTATTCCCTAATAATGATCATTTTATCCTGGTTGAAATTAACAGGTTTATTGAAATTCATCACAAAATCCACATGGCTGCTCAGGTTGGAAGTACTGTCAGTAGGTGTCAGCGCTGTTACCTGGGGTTTGGTTATATCAGGACTTGTCAACTCTACATACCCTGTTAGCCTAATATCTCGAGAAGAAGCACCAACCATTATCACAAAATCTGTGTAATCTAGTCCCCATGCTTTAGTGTATGTCTTATAGTAAGAGAATGAACTACTGTCTAAAGTGATGCTCACGTTCTTTGTCTCACCTGCAAGCAGGGATACTTTTGAGAAACCCTTCAATTCTTTGAAAGGGCGCATCAATTTCGAAACAGGCTGGTGGATGTAAAGCTGGGCAACCTCTGCTCCATCGCGGCTACCGGTATTCTTCACATCAAAGCTGACCGTAATTTCATTTGGGTTACCTGTTGTATCCGGGGTTATGGAAAGATTGCCGTATTCAAATGTAGTATATGAAAGCCCATAACCAAAAGGAAACAATGGTTCTACATTCTCTGTGTCGTAATACCGATAGCCCATCAGCAATCCTTCTGAATAATAAACATTCTGGTCATGGTTTTCATCATAATAACTGTTGAATGTGGGGTTATCTTCCCATCGTTTCTCAAATGATACCGGTAACTTACCCGATGGATTGGTTATTCCGAAGATGATCTCTGCAACAGCAGTTCCGCCTTCCTGACCCGGATACCAGGCATGCAACAATCCTTTCACATGCGAAAGCCAGTTAGATGTTGCAACATTCCCACCTGCATTCAGGACAACAATTGTCCTGGGGTTTACTGAGGAAATAGCGTTAATCAGGCTGTCCTGTAAAGCTGGAAGCTCAAATGTGCGGTCAAAGCCTTCGCTCTCAAGATCGCTGTTGAAGCCGGCGCATACAATAGCTGCATCGGCTTCTGCTGCATGCTGTATGGCCAGCGAATTAGTAAAATCCAGCAGGTGCCATCCCGCCCTTATTTCAGCGTCACCACCATTTTCATAATATTCAATTTTAATGCTATGCTCGGTACCCCCGACAAATACCATGGTGGTGCGATAGGTCGTAGCTGACTGGTCGTGCCACTGGTTGATGATTAACTGGTTATCAAGATAAAGTCTGCCGCCATCGTCACAACGCAAAATAAATTCATAATTTCCCGTTGATTGGGGACGAATCACACCGGTCCACCGTATCGAAAAATGGTCTGCCGGAAATCCTGCAATGGAAGGGCTACCTGCACCCCAATTAAAATTAACCTTGTTGTCTGTACTTATATAATAGGCTGTACCAGATAAATTCTGGTTGTTGAAGTATTCGGCATGCAGTCCCGACTGGCCTGACCCGCTACCAATATAAAACTGGGATGTTTGAAAAACGGTATCATCATCGGTAAAACCTTTGTCAAATGTAACCGTGATGCCAGGTCCGGCAATTGACTCTATGGCGCTCAGCACGCTTACCGAATGAAATGGGTCGGTATAAGAGCTGCCCCCGCCTGCAACGTAACTATTTCCATTTGGTCCAATGACAGCGATCTTAGTCATGTTGTTTTTATCGAAGGGCAGGATATTGTTCTCGTTTTTAAGCAGGACAATACCTGCACGAGCAATATTCAGCGAGACTGCAGCGCTGGCAGGATTATCCAGTGGAATAGACGGATCAAGCTGCGGATGGTCAAAAAAACCAAACCGGAATAATGTACTGAGGATTCGCCTCACCTTATCGTCAATAACCGATGGGTTCAATGTCCCGTTGTTGATAGCAGGCAAAAGAATGGCACTGTTCATGTGAACACCTGATGGCATTTCAAGGTCAAGCCCTGCGAGGGCTGCCTTCAGCCCATCGTGCGTTGCGCCCCAGTCTGACATCACGAAACCATCAAAATTCCAGTCCTGTTTCAGTATCTCAGTAAGCAGGTGCTTGTTTTGCGAACAATAACTCCCATTTAATAAATTGTAGGCAGACATAATGGCTCCGGCCTTTCCGTTTACCACAGCCGCCCTGAATGCAGGTAAATAAATTTCCTGGAGGGTGCGTTCCTCCATATTGGAACTAACTATATTGCGGTCCCATTCCTGGTTGTTGGCTGCAAAATGCTTGACTGTGGCTATGACGCGTTCACTTTGCACGCCCCTGATATATGCAGCTGTTATTTCCCCTGCCAAAAAAGGATCTTCACCAAAATACTCAAAATTACGGCCGCACATAGGTGCACGGTGCATGTTTACACCTGGCGCCAGCAGGATGTGCACCCCCCTTGCACGGGCATCTCTGCCTAATGAAACTCCCAGCCCGTTGATCAGCGCAGTGTCCCACGTTGAAGCTGAACAAATCCCGGCAGGATAGGCTGTGGTTTGTCCCCATGTCCTCACACCAACGGGTCCGTCTGACATCTTGATCATGGGTATGGCCGGGTTTGTAACCGCTCTGATGTAGAAATCATTATACCCGCCGATGTACTGAAGTTTCTGGCTGAGGCTTAACCTCTGCAACAGATCTTCGGTCCTGGCTTCCACTGTGGCTGTGCTGTCAAGATAGATCTGAGAATAAAGGATTGAACTATTCAGTACAAAATTCAAGACTGAAAACAACAGGATGTTATATTTTCGGGACATGGCTAATGATTTTAATTATTGAACAAGTATATAAAGATACGACAAGTTGATCAATTTTGTATATTGGCTTATCAATGTCATTTTTAACTATGGTCTATAACGGAGTAATAACTGGCTTGGAAGAATTAAGTGCCAGAATAGTCAGGCTTTTATCCTAAATAGACCACTGAATCTTAAGATTATCAGGAGATAGATATTATCGGTTTGGAGTCGAATCAAGATGGTACAATTATAACTCCGGATGATTAATTTGACACTGCAACCTTCCAGAGTCCGAAAGGACCCGGAATAGTTCCAGAGAAAATATTCTTTGCTTTTAGCCTTAGAATTTGGTATCTTTAAAGCTGAATATTTTCCCACCAAATCCAACAACTATGAAAACCATGTTCCCTTTCCTTTTAATCCTTGCCTTTGCATCTATGATGGCATTTGGTCAGCGTCCAACAATCGAATTAACCTTCACGGCTGTTGACAACACTTCTTATGTCCAGCTCGACAGTATCAAAGTAATGAATCGCACCCAGGGAGGCGATACAGTTTTGTATTACCCAGATACAGTGCTTACTCTCTATTATGTTGGTATCCATGACAACGAGGATATAGAAAGTAATTTCAGGGTAATGCAGAACTTCCCGAATCCAGTGGTTGACCAGACCATCATCAGTATTTATGTCCCTGAAAAGGACAACGTAAATATCAGGGTTACTGATGTGCTGGGACGGCAGTTCATTAACCAGGAAAGGCTATTGGAAAAGGGAAATCATTCCTTCCGGTTCATACCTGGGGACCAGGAGTTTTATTTCTTCACGGCCACCTTGCAAGGGGCCAGTCATTCCATCAAAATCCTCCACATCGGCATGGGTTCAGAACGAACCTGCCGGCTTGAATACATGGGAAGCGAAGGAATGGAGGTACTCCTAAAAATTGGTACAATCAACCGATACTTTACCTTCAATCCTGGAGATGAGCTGCTATACATTGGCTATGCAGATACCCTGGAATCCGGTATACTTGATGAACTTGTTGAGAATCATATATACACCTTCCAGTTTGCTACCAATATTCCCTGCCCGGGAACACCAACTGTTATATATGAAGGACAGGTTTACAACACCATTCAGATATTCAGTCAATGTTGGCTTAAAGAAAACCTGAATGTGGGAACAATGATACCGGGAGTACAAGCAATGGAAGATGATGGGATCATTGAAAAATACTGTTACAATGATGAGGAAGACATTTGCTTTATCTACGGAGGTCTTTATCAATGGAACGAAATGATGCAGTACTCAATACGGCAGAGCACAAAAGGTATTTGCCCGCCAGATTGGCATATACCCACAGATAATGAATGGAAGATACTCGAAGGGACTGTGGATAGCCAGTATCCTGTCGGAGATCCTGAATGGGATGAAGAATGGTGGCGTGGATTTGATGCAGGAGCCAACCTGAGAGAAACCGGAACAACTCATTGGTTTAATCCAAATTGGGGTGCAACCAACGAAAGTGGCTTCACAGCTCTCCCGGGGGGGTACCGCAATTATGTGTATAGTAACTTCGCTGCCATGGGCACATACGCTTCCTTCTGGACTTCATCGTGGCCTGAGTATAATCCTTACTTCAAATGGGATCGTTGGCTGAATTATAACAGCACCGATATAGAACGGGTAACGTCTCAGGATGGGAGTGGGTATAGTGTCCGTTGCGTTCGGGATGATTAGGCTATTTGTTAATTTGACAATTTGATTATTTGAAGAATGGAGAGAAGCCCCATCGAATTTTTTAAATTCTGGAAACATAGGAAAGATAAAATGGTGCATTGAACACGGAAAGAAATAATTACGTTGGGTAACAGCACCTAAACCCAATGGGCGGATAAATGAATAGGTGCGTTTATATATATGTTATGCCCAATATAAATTAACGACAAGAATTAACAATGACAATTAAAACTAATGACTATGAAAAAAATAATTTTACTTTTTGCAGGACTTGCATTTTTAACATTTATAAATCAAGCCCAAACGGTAATCGACTATGACAGTAATGTGTATGATACCGTAATTATTGGTACCCAGGTTTGGATGAAACAAAACCTGAAAGTAACACATTACGACAATGGAGTCCCCATACCCAATGTTCTTAACAACACGGAATGGGCTAACCTGGCAACGGGTGCGAGGTGCTATTATAGCAACGATTCTATTGCATATGATTCGGTTTATGGACCTTTATACAATTGGTATGCAGTAAATGACATCAACAATATTTGTCCTGCAGGCTGGCATGTATCCACAAATGCTGAATGGCAAACAGCTGAAACATATCTTGGCGGTTTAACCATTGCCGGAGGCAAAATGAAAGAAGCCGGCATAGTGCATTGGAACAGCCCAAATACCGGGGCTACAAATAGTAGCGGATTTACAGGTCTTCCTGGTGGTATGCGTGACCCCACTAATAACTTCCAATACATTCATGAAAACGGTCTTTGGTGGACAGCTACAGCGTACAATGCATCAAGTGCTTGGAGCACTTACATGTGGTATTTAAATGCTGGTGTTGACCATAACCCCGGCACTAAAAAATACGGGTTTAGCATACGGTGCGTGAAGGATATTGGAACTGGGCTTGGCAATATTAATTATATAGAAAAAGTTAAAATATATCCTAATCCTGCAATTAACAAAGTTTCAATTGAGTATGCTGAAAATCAGGATTTGAAAATGCAAATTTTCAATGTTGTTGGAGAGTGCGTAATACAAGGTAAATTAAACAATCTATCTAAAGCAATTGACATTAGTTCTTTATCAAAAGGGATTTATGTAATTAAAATTTCCTGTGTAGATTGGACAATGCAGAAGAAACTGATTAAGGAATAACATATACTGGGAATAACTTGGTGCTTTCTTCATCCATCTCATTCCATCTTTTATTTTACTCGCCTTCCTTATCGTTGCATGGAAATGGGAATTTATTGGTGGTATCATCTTTATTGTAATAGGTCTTGTGCTGAGCCCTTTTATCTTTCAGCACAATTATAATATGAACCACTCTATTGGTATGAGCTTTGGCATCATCCTGGGAATTACTTTCCCATTCGTTATTGTGGGTATTCTTTTTATTATAAGTCACTTCATGAAGAAAAAGATCCTTTTTAAAACACATAACGAATAACAGAAAACCAAACCAGCTCATAATAACTAAGCGTTCATTGCGTCCGTAGGACGAACGATGAACGCCCTGTTGCACGGAACCGAAGATATTTACCACCGGTTCAATGCAGATTGCGTTAAGTTTCTTTGAATTTTGGAGTTAAGGCCGATTACCTTTTTACCAGATGGAATGGATTTCCAGCTCGACTACATTAGCATCTACGGTTTTAGTGTCTAGTGCGTGAGGGATTATTAGACTATTTGACTACATGACTACTTGGGGTATGGGGCAAAGCCCATCGGTTTTTTTGAATTCTGGAAACAAAGGAAAGCACATTCTTTCCGATAATATAAAATGCCCTTATTCATCTACCGTTATGCTAAAACATGAGATGTCATCCCTCATTACCAGATTAACCTGACACCACATGTTTACATGAACTCACTATAACGCCAAAACACGCTCGATTTTTTCCAGAGGCACTGATATCACCTGTAGTGAGATCGTGCATAAAACATGGGAATGGTATAGCTTAAAATAGAGTTATACAGAACAGATTTCCACCTAATGACCTTAAACCTTCATGTACCTCAAAATAGTACTTGCTTTTGGCTTTAATACTTCGTATCTTAGAAGGCTGAATATTTCATCACTAATCCAAAGACTTTGAATACCAAAATCACTCTCCTTTTAATCCTTGCCTTTGCATCTATGATGGCATTTGGTCAACGTCCAATAATCGAATTGACCTTCACTGCTGTTGACAGCGCAACTTATGCACAGCTTGACAGCATTAAGGTCATGAACCGCACCCAGGGAGGCGATACGGTATTGTATTGGCCCGATACGGTCCTGAACCTGTATTATGTTGGGCTGGGTGAAGCAAGTAGGGTAGAAGATTTATTCCAGGTACGTCAAAATTATCCTAACCCGGTAACGGACCGCACAACAATATCGTTGATTGTGCCTGAAAAAGACGAAGTGGGTATCATTATTACGGATATTTTGGGCAGGGTGATACTCAAAACTGACAGGGTGCTGGATAAAGGGATTCATTCCTTCCGGTTCACGCCCGGAGGCGGAAACCTTAATTTCTTCACCGCACAATGGAAGGGAATGAGCAGCAGCATCAAGATCCTGCAGACGGTGTTCAATTCAAGCGGGACGAGTACACTTGAATACGCAGGCAGTGAGGATTCATTCCCACAGCTAAAGGCAACGGAAGATATTCAAAGCTTCTTCTTCAACTTAGGAGATAAACTGCTTTACATCGGTTACGCCAACGGACTTCAATCCGGCATGCTGGATGTCCCTGAAGCCAGCCAATCCTACACCTTCCAATTTGCCACCAACCTCCCCTGTCCGGGAACGCCAACGGTGGAATACGAAGGACAGGTTTACAATACCATTCAGATATTCAGTCAGTGTTGGTTGAAAGAAAACCTAAACGTAGGGACAATGATACCTGGAGAGCAGGAAATGAGCGACGACGGGGTAATAGAAAAGTACTGTTACGACAACGATATTGCTAATTGTGCCACTTACGGGGGCTTGTATGATTGGCATGAGGCGATGCAATATGTCACGACAGAAGGCGCACAAGGGATCTGTCCAAGTGACTGGCATATTCCAACAGATGAAGAATGGAAGGTGCTTGAAGGCGCCGTTGACAGCCAGTATGGCATAGGAAACCTTATGTGGGATGAATCGGGTTATAGAGGTTTTGATGCGGGATTAAATCTTAAATCTACCTGGGGTTGGTATAGTAGTGGGAACGGCACCGATTTGTTTGGTTTTTCGGGTCTTCCGGGTGGCGGCTGTAACAGCAGTGGTCTCTTCGGCAACATTGGCGAAATTGGTCCCTGGTGGTCGACTAGGGAGTACGTTACCATCTGCGCTTGGTACCGCGCTCTGTATTTCCTCAATTCAAATGTATGCCGCGACGTTTACAATAATGAATTCGGTATGAGTGTCCGGTGCATCAGGGATTATTAGACAATTTGGAGTATGGAGTGAAGCCATATCAATTTTTTTTGAATTCTGGAAACACAGGAAAGTACATTCTCTCCGATAATATAAAATGCCCTTATTCACCTACCATTATGCTAAAGCATGAGATGCCATCCCAGGGTTATGTCTTATGCCACCTGTAGTGAGATCGTGCGTAAAACATGGGTATCATGCCACTTAAAATAGGGTTAAGCATAACAGATTCCCACCTGATAATTTTTATACCAACCAATATCTCAAAAAAGTACTTGTTTTTGGCTTCAGTATTTCATATCTTAGCGGATTGAATATTATCCCGCCAAAACGAAAAAGTCGTGAAAAAACTTATTCTTTTACTCACAACTGTATTCCTTAATAACACAGGTCTTTTTTCCCAGGGCTGCCTGCCCGAAGGAATTACATTTGCTACACAAGAGCAGATAGATAATTTTCAGACGAACTATCCTGGATGCACGGAAATTGAGGGTGATGTAACAATATCGGGAGATGATATTACCCATTTAAATGGATTACATGTTTTAACTTCTATCGGGGGATTCCTTGAAATTGATTATAACGATACCCTGACAAGCCTATCAGGATTGGATAATTTAAATTCAATCGGAGATAACCTTCTAATTTACTTAAACTATGCCTTGACCAACATAATAGGACTGGGGAATTTGAATTCTATCGGAGGAGACCTTAGGATTGGTGGCAATTATGTCCTGTCCAGCCTGACGGGATTGGAGAATTTGACATCCATCGGGGGAGATCTTGGAATTAGCGGCAACATCGCTCTGACCAACCTGACGGGACTGAACAATTTGACCTCTATTGGAGGTAAGGTTACTATTGGAGACTATTATGAAGATAACTCTGCCCTTACGAGTTTGAGTGGATTGAATAATTTGACCTCTGTGGAAGGTAATTTTTGGATTATTATGAATCCTGTCCTTGAAAATCTTTCAGGACTGGAGGATATAACTTATATCGGGGGTGATTTTCATATTGCATACAACAATGCCTTAACCAATCTTGAGGGATTGGAAGGTTTGACTTCCCTTGGAGGAAACCTTTGTATAAATTATAATGACTCACTGAGAAGCCTAATAGGGTTGGAAGGTTTGACTTCAATCTCGGAAGTACTATCAATAGGAGAAAACAATTCTCTGATGAATATGATGGGACTGGAAGGCTTGACTTCATCCGGGGGATACATCGAAATTTATCATAATGATGCTTTAACTAATCTTGAGGGATTGGACAATATGACTTTCATCGGGGGGTGTCTTTCTATTTTATACAACAACTCTCTAACCAGCCTGGTGGGGCTGGAAAATTTGACTTCAATTGGGGATTTCTTATCAATTGAATCCAACGACAGTCTGACAAGTATGACGGGACTGGAGAGTTTGACTTCTATTGAGGATTATCTTGATATTAATAATAACAACATCTTAGTCAATTTAACAGGATTGGAGGATTTAGCTTTCATCGGTGGAAGCCTTTCTATTACCAATAATAATGCCATTACCTGCTTGTCGGGGTTAGACAATATTGATGCAGGCTCTATCACAAATCTGAACATCCACGATAACACTTCATTATCGATCTGCGAAGTACAAAGTATCTGTAATTATTTAGCCAATCCTTACGGAATAGTAGATATTTATAATAATGCACCTGGATGTAACAGCCCCATCGAATTGGCAGATGTTTGTGGTATTACTTTACCATGTTTGCCCTATGGTAACTATTATTTTTTCACTCAAGTCGATATTGACAGCTTCCAAACGAATTATCCCAACTGCATTGAAATAGAGGGGAATGTAATAATAAGTGGTAATAATATTACAAGCCTCCAAGGATTAAGTGTTTTAACTGTAATCGGTGGTGATCTTCAGATTGGAAATAATAATGCTCTGACTAATTTGACAGGATTGGAGGATATAACTTATATCGGGGGTGATCTTAGTATCAGGAATAATTTCGCTTTGACTAGCTTGACAGGATTGCATAATGTAACTTCCATAGGCGGTATACTTGGAATTCATGACAATGACTGCCTGATCAGCCTAGTGGGGTTGGACAATATTCATAGTGGATCGATTACATATTTACAAATGACTTATAATAATTCTTTGTCAACCTGTGAAGTGCAAAGCATCTGTGATTATTTAACCAGTCTAGGTGGCTATGAAATCTGGGATAATGCAACTGGTTGTAATAGTAAAGAAGAAATTGCTACGGCTTGTGAAGAGATATCAGTAAATGACATTAATACTGGTAATTCAATTTCAATCTATCCTAATCCCTCTTCAACTTTATTAACCATCAAAGTATCTGACATACCTCGACAAAGGCTTTTAACAATATTGAACCTTAACAGTCAGGAGATCATCAATCGCCGGATAACAGACTCAAAAACGGTGATTGACATCAGTAATCTGCCCAGCGGGATTTATTTTGTCAGGCTCATCAATGATAGGACCGTTGAAGTGGGGAAAATAATTAAAGAATGACATACAGGGATATAAAATATAGAAGGGAAACCAACGATCACTTTAAAATGAGAAATGCTTTACTCTTTGTAATCATCGCATTATCAATAAATGCTATTGCACAAATCAACAAACCGACATTTAACCTACCACATCCGACATCAAAATCATTGGGAAATTTTCAGGGCGTGATAAGAAATAAGGAATTGGAGACACCCTATTTCTTTAGTGCTATGAATTCACAAGAACAAGCCAATCATCACATATCTCTTCGACCCTCTCTGATCCAGTTATATGATAGCATCTACACATGGGATTTGAATGTACCCGGCAATGTATGGATATCTCGTTATAAAATAACCGATATGGTCTATGATGGCAATAATAATCTGCTAAGTAAATTATATCGCATCTGGAATGGAAATACCTGGGAAAATCTCTCCCTTATCACCAATACTTACGATGCCAGTAATAATCTAATAAGTGAATTATCCCAGATCTGGGACGCCAGCACCTGGTTTAATTCTTCACTCATCATCTATACCTACGATGCTTTTAATAATCTGGCAAGTGAATTAGATCAAACCTGGCTTGGTACGTCCTGGGTGAATGATAAACTTTGTACCTATACTTGCAATGAAAATAATAATCAAATCAGTGAATCAGGTCAAAACTGGAACAGTGGCGCCTGGGAAAATGACTATCTGTACACCTGGACTTACGATGCCAACGATAATCGGACGAGTGAATTATTTCAGGAATGGTTTGAAATTGCCTGGCAAAATGAACACTGGTATGCTTATACGTACGATGTCAACAATAATCTGACAAGTGAATTATGGCAAGAATGGAATGGCAATGCCTGGGAGAATAGCTGCCTTTATACTTATACATACGATGGAAGCAACAATCTGATAAGTAAGTTATGGCAATATTGGTATGGCAGTGCCTGGGAGAATAGTTTTCTTTATACTTATACCTATGAAGCCAATAATAATCTGACAACTGAATTATGGCAATTTTGGAATGAAAGTGCCTGGGATAATAGCAACCTTTATACCTATACATATGACGCCGGAAATAATCTGACCATTAAATTAGAACAAAGATGGAATACCAACATTTGGGAGAATAACCGCAGATACACGTATACATTTGATGCCAATAATAATCGGACAAGTGAATTTTATCAGGATTGGAATGTCAATACCTGGGTGAACAATTACCTATATACCAGTACTTACGATGAAAACAATTTTATGCTAAGCTTTACAGGTCGATTATGGGAAAGCGGTGGCACTGTCATTTTACTTGGTGATAGTACCCACTATTATTTTCATGCTGTGTCTGGAATAAATGAATTGATGAATTATGAGGGAAATATTATTGTTTTTCCCAATCCTGCCACCGCAATGATTACTGTTGAATGTCATTCTTTTAAGGAAAACAAAGAAGCAATAATTACAATTTATAACATTCAGGGTCAATCTATCCTCCAACAGCAATTACTCCAGGAAAAATCTGAAATAGACATAAGCGGTTTATTAAAAGGTGTTTATATAGTACGTGTTATAAATGAGAATGAATCGTTCACAGGAAAAATAATTAAAGAATAAAAACTACCAATGAAAACAGCCAGGTATTTAACATTTAAAGATCAGGTCGTATGAAAGAAAAAATTTTACTCATTGTTATAACTCTTGGGATTGTATGGTATGCTTTTAGTCAGAAGCCTGCAATTGAATTAGCCTTCACTGCTATTGACAGCACTTCTTATGTCCAGCTCGACAGTATCAAAGTAATGAATCGCACCCATGGAGTTGATACAGTTTTGTATTATCCAGATACAGTGCTGACACTTTATTATGTTGGTATCCATGACAATCAGGATATAAAAAGTAATTTCAGGATAATGCAGAACTTCCCGAATCCAGTGGTCGACCAGACCACTATCAGCATTTATGTTCCTGAAAGGGATGAGGTGAGTCTGATGGTTACAGATGTCCTGGGACGTCATCTCATCACTTCGGAGAGATTATTGGATAAAGGGTACCGTTCATTCAAGTTTAAACCAGGAAGCAGGGAACTCTATTTTTTCACAGCTTCATGGAGAGGGATCAACCAGTATATTAAGATCCTATCTGCCGGTAATGGCTCAGATATGGATTGCAAACTTGAGTACCTTGGATGTGATGGTCATACAGTTACACCGTTAAAAAGTATTTCAACTAATCGTAACTTTTTATTCAGCATAGGAGATACTTTACTGTACATTGGCTATATGGATACACTCCAGTCAGGCTTGTTGGATGCCCCTGAAACCAGTGAAGATTATACCTTCCAGTTTGCCACCGACATTCCCTGCCCTGAAACACCAACAGTGGACTATGCAGGACAGGTTTACAACACAATTCAAATATTTAGCCAATGCTGGTTAAAGGAAAACCTGAATGTAGGAATAATGATTCCGGGAACAAAGGAAATGACAGATAATGGAATCATCGAAAAATACTGTTTCGATAACATTGAGGATAGTTGTTTGATTTATGGTGGTTATTATCAATGGCAGGAATTAATGCAATATATTACACAGCAAGGCACTCAGGGGATATGCCCACCAAATTGGCATATTCCAACTGAGGAGGAATGGAAAGTTCTGGAAGGAGCTGCAGACAGTTATTATGGGATTGGTGATCCGGAATGGGACATTGATTGGAACTATCGAGGATATGATGCAGGAACTAACCTGAAATCCACTATTAGTTGGTTTGAACCAAATAGTGGCACTGATCTTACTGGATTTTCTGGTTTTGCAGTAGGAAGTCGAAGCCTCGATGGTAGTTTTCCATGGGTCGGTTATGAATGTTATTGGTGGACATCAACAAAGGGATTTTTAGACTTCGCTAGGTACCGTTATTTACACTGTTACGCTTCAGGGGTCGATTGTGGTGATTATTATTTTCAGTATGGTCTTAGCGTTCGTTGCATCAGGGATTATTGACAATTTGGGGGATAGAGTGGCTATATCTAATTTTCTTGAATCACAAAAGTATAAGAAAGGACATCCTCTCTCTGATAATATTAATTGCTTTTCTTAACTGTGCGATATGACAAAACACGCACGATTTTTTCCCAGAAGCATATGGTTCACCTGTGAGGAAATCATACGTAAAACACGAGTATGCTAACTAAATAAAGGCACTTTCTGGCCAGTCGGTAAAGCATCTCAATAAAGGGGTCATTTTGCCAGAGCAAATTCCTTGGTCGAGGCCAGGGAATTATTCGTTGACATGTTGAGAGTTATGGGGAAAGTGAAACCATACTAAGGAGAAAGAGGGAAAAAAGGGAAAGGAAGGAGAGAGAGGGTTTTAAAAGGTTTTTTCGCCTTTTTTGCCTTCTTGCTCAAAAATTATAAAAGGCTACGCCATATCATTTTCCTCTGAATATTTGTATCTTTACTTCTTAATCGTTAAAACGACGAGGAAGTTATTAGACGGACTGGCGTTAAGTGTAATACAAAGTGCGACACGAGGTCGCTTAAATAACTGTTAATCGTTCTTTTACAGACTGAATTAACCTCATGTTCCATCATGAGTAGCCTACCGGCACATGCGTCAATGGCAACGTTGAGGTGTGAAGCTGCCGGGATAAGATTCCCTGTCAGATAGTAACGTCCGGACAGGTGTCGGCTTGGATGGCATGGTGAATGCAAGTGAACTGCCGTTGACGTATCGTCATGCTGCGAAATGTGAAAGTTGCTGATACACATTAACCAAAATGGCAAGAAGACAAGATGCAAGTACGTTTGCTATGAGCACATGGATGTGGATCTTCCGGTATATAGGCAGCACCTAACCCATTTTGTTATTTGAGCGGAACGTGGTAAGCCTGTAAAACTCCCCGGCTTCCGGGGTAGGTTCGTCGTGAGACGCATACAATGTATTGCAGGTATGGGAGGATGGAGCAAGCAAATGCCCGGCTGTAATCGCCGGGATACTGGTTATACCAGACCCGAAAGGGGGCAGACTTCCATCTGGTTCTCAATTGCAAGAAAGGTGTAATAAGATTTTCAATTCAGGAAAGCAAATGAATCCGTCGCAAGAAGGATGTGCACTTGAAACTGAGGAAACTCGTTAAATCATTACAACGCAGTATTGCAAAGGCATTATCTGTATTTGTAAGATTGCCGGTCGGTTAAATCCGATTTATGAGGACTTGAGCCGTATGCGGTGAAAGTCGCACGTACGGTTCTTAGGGGGGAAAGGGGCAGCAATGCCCCTGACCTACCCGACTAAACATTACAGCATAAAATGAAAACTAGAGAACTTCGTGATTTTTATAGAATTTTATCTGAGTTAAATAACAGTTTTACGCATTACTCATTTGTGTGGAATCAATT
The DNA here is from genome assembly GCA_026391695.1 of Bacteroidota bacterium. NCBI lineage: Bacteria > Pseudomonadati > Bacteroidota > Bacteroidota bacterium. The sequence goes on along the minus strand of JAPLDP010000031.1, from coordinate 80,729 downwards.
CTGTATTGATTATTTTGAAATGATTGATAAAAAACCTGAAACTCTAACACAGGACTATTTTGTTTCAAACCCTTTTAAAAGAAAACATAATATTAAGCTAAAGGAGTTAGAAAAAGAGCACGCGAAGACTGATGCAACTTTAATACAAGGTATATTTCTTTTAATATATTCTCATTTTGAGAGTTACTTAAAAAACATACTAGATTTTTCACAACAAGTAGATGAGAATATAAAGTCCTTTGATAAAAAACTAGAAGAAGTTGAATCTGATTCACTTTTATTTGATAAAATGCTAAATAGATTAGCAATTGACAAAATTGACTTTATTGCTGAATTAATAGATACCTTGGATTATTTACGATTAAAAAGAAATAGACTAACTCATCAGAACTCTGTCAATATAAGCAACAGCTTAAATCAATTAATAAAAACAAAAGGACAAAGAATAAATGAGTTTTGGGATTCAAAGCTTTCTCATCCTAGACAAGGAATTGACTTCGCAAATAAACAGAATGCAAATATGCTTAATTTTAGTATAATTATTGATTCTATTAATATTCTCAGGAGAATTGTTTTGGAGATCGATAGCAAAATTGTTTCAAAATTGACTACAAGAAAAATTGTTGAGAAAATTATGATACCAGACTTTAAAAAAGAACAACAGAGTAAGATAAATCATAATAATCAAGACAGGATAATTTCTAAATTCAAAAGATATTGTGTCTTAGAATTTGGATTAGAACCCGATAAAGAAATGATTGAACAACTTATAAGCAGTATAGCTTAAAGGTAAAGCACCCCCTCGGAGAAGGAATCCAAGGTTTCTTGTCCAAGGGGCGATTGAGGTTCGATTCCTCATGCTGCACATTTACTTTAAAATCTAAATGAAAGGATAATGTTAAATCCACATGCTGTATATGTAAATTGCGATGGTGCTATGGATTATAATTCCGAGAATTCTGGAGGGGTTGGATTTGTCATTACATTTCCAGACTCTATACCTCTTGAGCCTATCCCTATATCTATAGGTCGATATACTGGTGGTAATATTGAAAGATTAGAATTAGAGGCACTTATACAAGCAATGAAAAAAACTATTGATGTATTTAGTGAATATAGGGTATTGTTAAGGAATATTAAGCAGATAATTTTTATAACGGATAGATTTGGATTAAGTGAATCAGAAAAAACTTCTCCTAATAAAATAAAGAATTGGAGAAGTAATAAGTGGAAAAATTATGAAGGTAAACCCATTAAAAACCATAAATTACTGGATGAACTTGATAAAACTCGGAAGAAACTATCTGATAAAACATATGCTAGAGTAAATATTGAATTTAGACCGAGGAAACAAAACAAAATCGCTGATAAACTTGCCAAATCGGGGAAAAAAGAAGGAATAAAAACCGACCGGCTTTCAAAGAAAGGAGAAAAAATAGGTAAAAGGAAATATGACGGAAATGAGATTAATTACACAAAACTCCACGAGAAAAAAGAATTACATATACATATCTTCAGAAAGGATCCTGTGCAAGATGAATGGGAAGTTTGGGTAGAAATATGCAATGAATCGAACAAAGGAAATAAACTGAAGATATATGCTGATGATAAGCTTGCTGCTAAATTGCAGAGACGTAACGAATATAGTGTAAGAATCAAGTCAGTGTTTAATCACCATATACATATATACAGAACAATTAAGAAACTAAGAAAGGAAATGCACAGCACCTAATAACTAAGCGTTCGTTGCGTCCGTAGGACGAACGATGAACGCCCTGTTGCACTGCCTGCCCCGCTTGCGAGGGAACCAAAGGTAGTTACCACTGGTTCTATGTGGATTGCGTTAAGTTTCTTTAAATTTTGGAGTTAAGGCCGATTACCTTTTTACCAGATGGAATGGATTTCCAGCTCGACTACATTAGTACCTTATCTTTTATTTTGATGTTTATTTTGGCATAATATTCAGTAGCAATAAGCAGGAACTAGCAGCAACTCTTTAATTTTCTGGGCCATAATAATGGTTTCTTTACCGATTTTAGTCATATAATATTTGTATGAATCTGAAGCTTTTTTAATAAGCCCATGTACCCTCAACCGTTTGATTAACCTGCTTATTTTGCCACCCTTAAATCCGAGTAGTTTTTGCAGGTTTTTGTTTCTAAAACCATTAATATTAAATTCACCACGAACAATGGCTGTTAAAACTGATAAATCATCGTCACTAAAGAAGTTAAAGCCTTTGTAGTTTCGATTATTGTCACTTTTTGATGAAGTAATTTTCCCAAGCCTTTTTCTTCCGACTTCTTTGTTATCGAAAGCTGAAATAAACTCCAAATATCTTTTATTCGAAGCTTTCAGGTTATCTGTTAGAAATGAAAGACTGTAGATGTTTTTCTTCAGCGGAGCCATTTCATGCGACTTTGACCCGTCACGGTGTACTACCTCCCGGAAGTGTTTAAAAAAACTTATATCGTTGGATGTTGTTTCTATGCGCAGTATTTTACTGAACTTGTCGTACATTTTTATAGACACCGATCCCATCGTATGTTTTATGCGACTGCCTTCAATGCGTACATTGTAATTATTGCCAACTTCACCTTGATATCGGTTGTCAAGTTTTTGACCCAAAAAAGTTGCGATATTTTCAGGTTTAACCGTGTGTATGGCTGTGGCTATAAGTTCACTGTAAATTTGTTGCAAATCGTCCTGCTCTTTAAAAACGATATCGGTGGCGTATTCTGCTTGCACCACACTCCAATGGTATCTCAGGTTAAAGTCTTTATAGACAGGGCAGAACTGCCATGCAAACTCATCTAATTTTCGGTGAAGTTTCTCAATACTGATATTGTCCGAAAGTTCTTGCGCTTTATCAACATCTTCGAGACTATCAAAAGCATTGTCTATCATGGTATATTTAATCCCTGCTTGTTTCAATTCTGTGGCCAATAAATTGTGCCCGTTAATATAAATCTGCAAACGGAAAGGACACCATGTAGGTACGCGTACATATCCTAAACCAACCTGCTGGTCAATGAAATAAAAATAGTAATGCAAACATTTGCTTTGGTCTGGTTTTAAAAATGTTTTTCCTGTTGTTTTGTCGTGCCATGGTTTATATGTATTGCATGTCTCCATTGCTGAGATAATATGGACAATGCCAGGATGATCGCCCCGCTGTTTAATTTTCTCGGAAATAATTGATTCTTTTCTAACGCCGGCTTTGCGAATGAACTCAATTTCCACTCCATGTTCTTTGGCTATACGTTCAGCATTTGCCCGAATGGCATCTTTAAATGGCTCAGCAAATTTGGGATAATCAAATATCTTAACCTCATTTTGATACATATATCTTGTCATCCCTTGGCTAAAGGATATCTCTGGCATTGTACCGCTGATGATAAGTCTATCGTAACATGAGAGCACGCAGGTTATATCCCTTTTGTATGTGTTAGTTAATAGTTCCATGCAATAAAGTTACGCATTTCCCCTTTTTGGTTCTGGCTTGTCCAGGTTAGGATCTACGGTTTTAGTGTCTGGTGCGTGAGGGATTATTAGACTATTTGACTACATGACTACTTGGGGTATGGGGCAAAACCCATTGGTTTTCTTGAATTCTGGAAACATAGGAAAGAATATTCTCTCCGATAATATAAAATGCCCTTATTCACCTATCGTTGTGCAGAAACATGAGATGTCATCCCAGGATGATATTCTTATACCACCTGAATAGAGATCGTGTGTAAAACATGGGAATAGAGAAGTAAATATGAGCACTTTCTGGCCAGTTGGTAAAGCACGTCAAAAAAGAGTCATTTTGCAAGAACAAATTTCTTAATTGAGACTAGGGATTTCTTAAATGATATGTTGTGATTCATGAGAAAGTGGAATCATACTAAGGAGAAAGAAGGAAGAAGAAAAGGAAACGAAATAAGAGAGAGTTCATTTAAAAGTTTTTCTTCGCCATTTTTTGCCTTTTTGCTCCCAAAAGTGCTGTGTGAATTGTCTCCACTTTCAGATTCGTCAAAATAGCATTCCGACGGGTTGGTATTTTTTAGTGGGATATAATCGTCTGAAAAAGCTATATTACTAATTTAAAATTGTTAAATTTGTTTAAGTTTACAAAATACTCTTATATGGTATACATAAATACAATTGTATACAAATATATTGCATGTTATACTAAAAGATAAAACCATGGATCAAGAAACTTTAACAAATCATATTACAAGATTAGGGAAGTATTATTTCGATAATGCTTGTAAGTTGGTATTGAACCAAGTATTCAACTTGAAAGCAATAAATGTTGATGGTAAGAATGATGGGGGTACTGACTTCATTGCTTTAGGGGATTCTGGTGAAAGAACTCTCGTAGCATATCAAATAACTACTCAAAAAACTGATATTGCTAGAAAAGCTTATAAGGATGCCGAAAAGTCACTCCGCAAATTAGGTATAAACAGATTCTTCTACTTAACTACATTCGTGTTAAGTGAAACAGAGGCTAGAAAAATTGAAAATCAAATTACCTCTGATCTCAATATACCAAGTACATGCTTAAGTGCTAATTTAATAGCTGGATTAATCTTATCTGATGGATTATTAAATCAATTTCTTGATGAAAACAACTATCCCTTGCCTAGAGATTACTCACCAAAAAGTATTGACTATAGAGAGATAGCCCTTCATTCATATACTTTGTTATCCAGTGACGCAAGTGATCTAAAAGAAGGCATTTATGACGATACAGTTTTATTTATCCTTTCAAATTCTGGAGAGCTAAGTGAAGATGAGATAATAACCCAAGTAAAAGGGTTTCTTGGGCTAAATTCAATCAAAGAAGAAATTCTAAAGAAAAGAATTGGAGCTCTTTTCGGAAGGGAAAAATTGAAAAGAAATTTTAATGGTAATATCATACTAAGTGAAAAATCAAAAAATGATATTGACTCTCGAAAAAGAGTATATGAAATAGAACTAGCTGACATCGTTTCAGCTCAAACTGATTTGATGCGAAATGATTATCATATAGATTGGACTGTTGATGATTCTAAGAAAATATCTGTTTGGATTGCTGAAGCCTTTATTGCACAACAAATATCTAATCTAAAGGAAATAAAGGCAAGTATTGTTTCTCATCCTCTCTTTAAAGTTGATGATAACAGTTTAGACAAAATCAAAGAATTTCTAATCAAAAAGAAACGTGTTGATATTGAAAGTGTTGATAAATTGATTGAGGATTTATTAAAACTTGCTTCAAACCACCCAGTAATTACTAAAATTACAAGGGCGTCTATTTATTTAGCTTTAGAAGGTTCCAATCCAGTTTCAAGTGCTAAATCCTTGGGTGGAAATAGATGGTCTGATTTTAATATAATGGTAGAACCAACTGTGGCTATTCCATATACATGCTCTCAACTATATCAAGGGTTTGTCAATAGATATTTTGACATGAGTGTTAAGTCTATTAAAAGAGCCAAAAGGTTAGGTGCTAGATTACATATTCCATATTTTTATATAAATGAGTGTGCCGGTCATCTACTTCAGGCGAGAAAATATGATGGGATTGAATTGGATAAAAACGAACTTCAGTTTTCAGGTAATGCGTTTGTGGCAAATTATTATGCTTTAAAACTTCAAGGTGCAAGAATACCAGAAAGTTTCATGGATTATTTGTGTTCATATAGCTCTTCATTAAAAACAGAACGAATTGATGTCAAATCCTGGGTTCGTTCATTAATGACAGATCTTCAATCAATTCTCAATAAATCAGGTATAGAATTTGTCCAAGTTCCATTTTATAATCATGAAGATTGTGCAAATTTTGAAAAGGAATATTTATACCAATTAAATGAAATTGGAATTGAAAAACCTTCCCATCTTATTAATCATGATATTTGGGGACTTCAATTCACAAATGACAGAATTACTAATAATAATGAGCACTGGATTATACTAACTTATGATAGGTCACTTATTTCTTTTGCAAAAACAGACAAGTATAATGGTTGGGTAACAAATCCAAGTAAGTTCATTGATATTACGGAATCCAGTAAACCACTTTCTGAGACTCAATTTGTTTCGCTTCTTCACTCAGTAGCAACATTTAGTGAGAAAACTTTATCAGCTGGTGCTCGAATTATGGATAGAATAATAAACTATGCCTCTCCTGAAATGCAGAATTGGGAGTTTAAGAGAGACATTGAATTATTTAAAAAAGATCTTGTGTCCTCTATTAATTTGAATTCCCCAGATTATCCAATTGAAGTTGATAAACAAACCGATTCATTTCTTAAATCAAAAGGCATTGATCTTAAAATTAATGAAGAAACTGATGTCGAATTATAAGCACTACACGCAACAATATGAACCGCAACTATGATAGCGCATTGTTTTATATTACAAAAATCCTCCTAATTGAGGTTGCCTGCCACATGTTAGAAGTAAATACAAAATGAAATCAACTGCTCATTTTCGATTTGTCGTAAATGACAATCAAGGTAATCAATCATCAGTCTGGCGGATTTGGCATAATAAAAATGACATATATTTCGCTATTAGACCTTTTGCTGGAGTATTCAAACTTAGTATACATAAATCAGGAGAGTTTAATATCGCATTAACCAAGGGGTTCATAAATGAAAATCGAATTCAGATTACTCAAAGGCAACTTCATCAATTCAAGTTCAAAGAACAAATCACAGAAGGCCTATTTCGCTTACTCAAATTATATATACTTTCAGATAGCTTATTACCATCTTCTGAAAAAGAAAACAGTGATATAAATATTATTACTACAGATGCAGAATCCTTGCTTGAGTTTTCTTTATTCATTTCAGAAATAAATAATGACAACTATTCTGATTATATATCAAAATCATTACAGCTAAAATTATTATACTATAATACTTTAGCAAATAGTAAACACTATTATCTTTTTTACAGGTCAATCCATTCTGTAGAACCTAGTCAAGATATATATAATTACTACACATCACAAAGCTATTCATTAATAAACTATTATACTTACCTTAGGCATTTATCTATTGGAAAAGATGGAAACGGTATTATGGTTTTCCATGACTATTAGGCATACTGCATCGCCACTTATTAATTATTTCATAGTATATCACTATCCTAACAAATACATAAACAACCCACATTTTCTGCCTCCTATAACGATACTTATCATGTAACTCCTTAACTTTACCGCAAAATATATCCATCACCGTGAATCTCAATCCGGAGCAGAAAGCCAGAGAACAGATCGACCGCCAGCTTGAACAGGCCGGATGGGTCGTGCAATCTAAGGATAACATCAACTTCGCGGCTGGTAACGGACTTGCAATTAGTGAGTATCAAACTGCCATCGGCCCTGCAGACTATGTACTATTCATCGACAGGAAACCCATTGGTGTCATCGAGGCCAAGAAGGAAGAAGAAGGACACAGGCTGACGGTTACTGAGGAACAGTCGTCCGGATATGCAAAAAGCAAACTGAAGTACTTTGACAATGAACCCCTTCGGTTTGTTTATGAAAGCACCGGTACGGTTACCCGATTTACTGATTATAGCGATCCTAAACCACGCTCACATCCGGTGTTTACTTTTCACCGTCCCGAAACGCTTCAGTTATGGCTGCATGAAAATAAAACGTTGCGCGCCAGGTTTGATAATATCCCGGAACTCAGCAACGTTAACCTTCGTGAATGTCAGTATAGTGCTATAAACAAGCTTGAGAAATCATTCAGACTCAACAAGCCTCGTGCCCTTATACAGATGGCTACCGGGAGCGGCAAGACCTATACGGCAATCACTTCTGTTTACAGACTTCTGAAGTTTGCCAATGCCCGGAGAATACTGTTCCTTGTGGATACCCGCAACCTTGGCGAGCAGGCTGAGCAGGAATTTATGAAGTTCATCCCGCAGGATGATAACCGCAAGTTCACTGAGTTATACGTGCTGCAGCGGCTCAAGTCTTCGTATGTGCCTCCCAACAGCCAGGTATGTATTAGTACAATTCAGCGGCTGTATTCTATACTCAAGGGGGAAGAACTGGAAGAGGAGGTGGAGGATATAAACCCGAATGAGAGTACCTGGCAACCAAAGGAGCCATTGCCTGTCGTCTATAACCCCAGGGTACCTGCCGAATTCTTCGATTTCATTGTGATAGATGAGTGCCACCGGTCTATTTATAACTTATGGAAGCAGGTACTGGACTATTTTGATGCTTTCCTGATCGGCCTCACTGCTACTCCTGACGGAAGAACATTTGGTTTCTTTAATGAGAACATCGTCAGTGAATATTCACATGAACAGGCTGTCGCCGATGGCGTGAATGTCGGCTATGACGTTTATACAATCGAAACGGAGATCACAAAGAATGGCGCTGTGCTCAGGGCAAAGGAATTTGTTGACATCCGTAACAGACTTACACGTGAAAAGCGCTGGAAACAATTAGATGAAGACCAGGAATACTCCTCAATGCAACTCGATGATGAAATTGTCAATATAAGCCAGATACGCGAGATCATACGCACGTTCATGGAATCGTTGCCGGAGATATTCCCCGGCCGGGATGAGCTACCCAAAACACTTATTTTCGCCAAGACCGACAGCCATGCCGATGATATCATCAACATCGTTCGGGAGGAGTTCAATGAGGGCAATGAGTTCTGTAAAAAGGTGACCTATAAATCACTGGAGGATCCCAAATCGGTTCTTGCCCAATTCAGGAATGAGTATTACCCCCGCGTCGCTGTCACCGTGGATATGATTGCCACTGGTACGGATATCAAGCCACTGGAGTGCCTGATGTTCATGCGTGATGTAAAATCGAGGAATTATTTTGAGCAGATGAAAGGCAGGGGTACACGGACACTCGATTACGAAGACTTGAGACAGGTAACTCCATCGGTAAGGACTTCCAAGACCCATTTTGTGATTGTGGATGCTATTGGTGTCACAAAATCCCTGAAGACCGACAGCAGGCCGCTGGAGCGGAAGAAGGGCATTCCGCTGAAAGATCTTCTGAATGCTGTCATGTTCGGTGCAAGGGATGAAGATGTATTCTTATCCCTTGCCGGTCGACTCGCACGACTTGGTAAACAGATGAATAGCGATCAGAAGCAGCAATTTACAGGATTATCCAGTGGTAAAAGTATCAATCAGGTCACCGGTGAATTACTTGCTCCTTTCGATCCTGACAGGGTGCTGGAACATGCACGAAAGATATTACACCGTTCTGATAAGGCTGAAATATCTGATGATGAGTTCACACAGACTAAAGAGAAACTGATCTATGATTCCAAGGCTAACTTCAATTCAAAGCTTATCGACTATATCGAGAATGTCAGGCGGACTATCGAACAGATCATGGATAACGTCAATCCTGATCATTTGACCTTTGCCGGGTGGGATAAAGATGCCAAAGAGAAATCAGTTGACCTCATTTCAGAGTTTAAGATATTCCTTGAAGAACACAGGGATGAGATAAAAGCGCTGAGTATTTTTTATAACCAACCCTATAACCGGAGGGAAATCACCTTTAAGATGATCAGGGAGGTGCTTGATGTCCTCAAACGGGAGAAACCTGCCCTTGCTCCTATGAGGATATGGGAGGCATACAGGCAGATAGAAAAGGTGGATGAACGCAGCCCAAAGAATGAGTTAACGGCGCTTGTTTCTCTTATACGTCGGGTGACTGAGATTGACACACAACTTACACCATTTGACAATATTGTTGACAAGAACTTCCAGACATGGGTATTCCGCAAACAGGCAGGTATGGTGAAGTTCAATGAAGAGCAAATGAGCTGGCTGAGGATGATAAAGGATCACATTGCCGGCAGTATCCATTTGGATAAAGAAGACCTGGATTTTGCTCCGTTTGATGCAATGGGTGGGATTGGAAGAATGCATCGACTTTTTGGTGAGGAGCTGGATGTAGTTATTAATGAGTTGAATGAAGTATTGGTAGCATAAGTATGGTAAATAATGTTTTGATGTACCAGGTAAATTGATTTTGAGGACTGAATGCGAAATGACCTCTTTTTTTTATTGCCTGCGTCTCAGCTATGTTTCAATGCGAATAGAGCTGATGTTCAATGAAAAAGAGAAATGGATTGAGAATGTTTTTTAATTATGTACTTTCTTTTGAGTGTCTCCCGCCTTTCGGCGGGATAAACTCCAGAAAGTACGAAAGAAAAGGACAGCCTGGGTTTTCGGCGACCCACTATGGGCTCGATTCCTAAGCCAGCCAAGCCGTTCGGTCGCTTCGCTCCCTCACTTCTCCGTCTGGCTTTAACGGAATCTTCGCCCAGTGGGTGCCCCGCCTGCAAACCCTAAGGCCTTTAAAAAATATGCTGAAAAAGTCTGCATCTATGAAATACATCTTTAATTTCAGAACTACACTACTCAATTTCCTGCACATCAAAATATTTAGCTCATAAGTACCTTTTTGTCAATATATAATTATTTTTAAAAAGATGATTAAGAAGGATGTTGTTCATGATAATATTCCACCAGTATGGGGCGGTGTATGGACAATTAAAAAACTTGATGCTTTTTCAAAATATGTCTGGTCATACCTGGCAATAATGAAAAAACATCCATATTGGAAAACTATGTATGTTTTTCGGATTATCCCCGGGTGAAATAAAACAATACTTTTACAGGTATGAATCCGAAAACACCCTATTCGGTGAGCAGGAGGTCATAAAGAAGATCATGAAACCCATTGAAGCGATTGCGGATGTCTATATTTCTCGACTGAGATCAATATGGAATTATGTGACTGATCGGCCTCTGATACTTGATAATTCAAAAGGAGTACCTCTTTTTCATCTCGTATTTGCATCCAACAACGTGAATGCAGTAAAGATAGCAGGAGATATTATAAATACCGTTTAAGAATGGCACAATCTAAAATTGAGTGGACACAAAGCACCTGGAATCCGATCACAGGCTGCACAAAAATTACATCTGGATGCAAATTCTGCTATGCCGAAATAATGGCTCGCAGATTAAAGGCTATGGGTCAGAATAAATACAGGAATGGCTTTAATCTTACAATGCATCCCGATACACTCAATGAACCCTATTTGTGGAAAAAGCCTAAAATGATTTTTGTGAATTCTATGAGCGATCTGTTTCATAAAGATGTTCCATTAAAATACATACAGCAAGTCTTCAAGGTAATAAAAGAGAATCCTCAGCATGTATTTCAGATATTGACAAAAAGGGCAGATATTTTACGCTATTATGACAGCGAAGGTTGGCTTGAATGGACTCACAACCTTTGGATGGGTGTAACGGTTGAAAATGACGAAGTCCAACACCGGATAGACCTTCTCAGTAAAACCGGAGCAAGGGTAAAATTTTTATCATGCGAACCCCTGCTGAGCCCAATACCGGAAATGATATTGAATAATATTGATTGGATTATTGTAGGCGGCGAAAGCGGACGAAATCCTCGTCAAATGAAGATAGAATGGGTTCTGGATATAAAAGAACAGTGCGAGAAAGCCGGAGTTGCTTTTTATTTTAAACAATGGGGAGGTACTAATAAAAAGAAGACCGGCCGGAAACTATATGGTAAAATTTATGATGAAATGCCCGAGTTTAATGTAATCTGAAAAGATGCCGGAATTGCCGTTAAATATCCCAACCCATTGGAAAACTGTAAAGCTTGGTGATATAGGTATAATTTCATCAGGAGGAACACCTTCATCCAAAATAAGAGAATATTTTGATGGGAAAGGTCCGACTACAGAGTAATGAGATATCAATAAATTGATTATCAGTAAATAAGATAAACTACCTTTGATAACATCGGTTCCGAATATGTTCCGAAAACAAAATAAGTAAATGAGGATACCTCAATCCATCAGGGAAAGTAATTGCAAAGAAAAATAGAAGATTGAACCATGGGGAGTTTTGAATATAAATATGGGTCATCGCAGAAATGCGTACTTCTAAGTTAAAGAAGTTAATATGAATTACCCCGTGCTTTAGCTCGGGGTTAAAAAACAACACAAAACCGGGCTTTAGCCCAAAACCTTGTTAACGATATGGCATATGTGAAAATCTGGGTACATGCTTTTGTTTCGGGCTGAAGCCCAGGTTTTATTTATCTGCCTTTAACCCCGGACTGAAGTCCGGGGACATTTAAATCGCGAATTCTAATCCTAGGTACGCATTATTATGATGACCCATAAATAGTTATTAATGATGTCCAGTCATTGGAAAAATACAAGTCTTTCTGTCTTAATATCTACTCTCGAAAGTGGTAAAAGACCAAAAGGTGGAGTTCAAAACATAAACTCAGGTATTCCCAGTATAGGCGGAGAACATTTAAATGCAAATGGCGGATTCAATTTATCGAATATAAGGTTTGTTCCTGATGACTTTGCTAAAGGAATGAAAAAGGGCAACATTAAACTTCATGATATTATTATTGTTAAAGATGGTGCTACTACTGGAAAAACTTCCCTTGTCAGAGCTAACTTTCCATTTGATAATGCTGTCATCAATGAGCATGTTTTTATTTGTAGACTAAAAGAAGGAATAAATCCTAAATTCGTATTTTTCAAACTTTGGTCTGAATCAGGTAAAAAGGATATCCTATCTGATTTTAGAGGAGCGGCGCAAGGAGGTATTAGTACAAATTTCACAAGTAAGGTTATAATTCCCCTTCCTCCGCTTTCCGAGCAGAACAGAATTGTGGTAAAACTCGAAGAACTCTTTTCCGACCTCGATAACGGGCTGGAAAATTTAAAGAAAGCCAAAGAGCAACTAAAAGTGTACCGCCAGAGTGTCTTGAAGTGGGCGTTCGAAGGAATGTTGACGAATGAGGATGTGAAGGATGGTGTGTTGCCGGAGGGGTGGAGATGGGTTAAGCTCGGAGGAATTTCACAAGTAATTATGGGGCAAAGCCCTCCAGGGGATTCCTATAATATAATCGGAGAAGGTATGCCCTTGATAAACGGTCCTGTTGAATTTGGACCGCAACCGTTCTCAAGTACTGTAAAATCTAAGTGGACAACTAAACCGACGAAACTTTGCCAGAAGGATGATCTCATTCTTTGTGTACGTGGTTCTACAACTGGTCGTATTAATTTATCAGGTTTCAAAGCCTGTATTGGTCGAGGCGTAGCTGCTATAAGAGCTTACAACAATCAGTTCTACTTGAATTATTTTGTATTATTCAATAGACAAAAAATATATGACTTAGGAACAGGTTCAACGTTTCCGAGTGTATCATCAACACAATTAATAGATATCAGTATACCGGTACCCTCAATTAGTGAACAAGGTATTATTGTTCAAGAAATCGAATCTCGCTTCTTTGTTGCGGATAAGCTTGAGAAAAGCATTAATGAGAGCCTGCAACAATCGGAAGCATTGCGGCAGTCGATATTGAAGAGGGCGTTTGAGGGAAGGCTGGTGGACAATGATGAATGATGAATTATGAATGCTGATGACTTTACCCTCACTTTGATACAAAATAAAAAGAAATTTACCCTCACTTTGTTACAAAATAAATATATTTTCCAATATGAATACTTCCACAATAGTCTCTAAAGTCTGGTCTTACTGCAATGTCCTCAGGGATGATGGCGTCAGCTATGGCGATTACCTCGAGCAGCTCACCTACCTGCTCTTCCTGAAGATGGCCGATGAATTCAACAGGCCACCGTATAACCGGAATATCTTTATACCGCCGGAATATAACTGGGAAAGCCTGCGCAGCAAGAGAGGCGCTGAACTGGATACTCACTATGTGACCCTTCTCCGTGAGCTTGGAAAACAGACAGGCATGCTTGGTCAGATATTCACCAAATCACAGAACAAGATACAAGACCCGGCAAAACTGTATAAGATCATCGACATGATCGACAAGGAGAACTGGGTGATGATGGGCACTGATGTAAAAGGTGATATCTATGAGGGATTACTGGAGAAGAATGCCGAGGATACCAAGAGCGGCGCTGGACAGTATTTCACTCCCAGGGCGCTGATTAAAGCCATGGTGGAGTGTATCCATCCTGAACCAATGAAGACCATTGCCGACCCGGCCAACGGTACTGGAGGCTTTTTCCTGGTTACCTACGACTTTCTGTTAAATCACTACCAACTGGATAAAGCACAGAAAGAATTCCTCAAGCACAGCACCTTTTCCGGCAATGAGATCGTGTCGTCGGCACGCAGGCTTTGCCTGATGAATATGTTCCTTCACAACATCGGCGAGCTGACAGGCGAATCGATGATATCACCCAACGACTCCCTTCTGGCTGACACAGGCGAACGGTTTGATTATGTGCTCACCAATCCCCCTTTCGGCAAAAAAAGCTCCATGACCATTACCAACGATGAAGGCACACAGGTAAGGGAAGAGATGCAATACAACCGCCAGGACTTCTGGGCGACGACATCAAACAAGCAATTGAACTTCGTTCAACATATCCGCACCATGCTCAAGACGACAGGCAAAGCGGCTGTCGTGGTGCCAGATAATGTCCTCTTTGAAGGTGGTGCCGGTGAAACAGTCCGTAAAAAGTTGATGCAGAACACTGACCTGCATACCGTCCTGAGGTTACCGACAGGTTTATTCTATGCCCAGGGTGTGAAGGCCAATGTCATCTTCTTCGATAACAAGCCGGCCAGCAAAGAGCCTTGGACAAAAGACGTCTGGTTTTACGACCTGCGCACCAACGTGCACTTCACCCTGAAAACCAATCCTCTCAAATATGAAGACCTTCAGGAGTTCATCGGATGTTATAATCCGGCAAACAGGCATGAAAGGAAGGAGTTATGGTCGGAATACAATCCTGAAGGCAGGTGGAGGAAATACACCTATGAGGAAATCCTGACACGTGACAAGACCAGCCTGGATATATTCTGGCTGAAGGACAAGAGTCTTGCCGACCTTGACAACCTGCCTGACCCCGACGTTCTGGCACAGGAAATTGTCGAGAACCTGGAGGCTGGGCTGGAGAGCTTCAGGGAGATAGTGGAGAAGCTGAAGTAAGGTTAATCGCCACTGAGGCATTGGATTGCAAATATTCGGTTCTCACCTAATGAATCACCAGGGTGGTAATCGAATGTGGCAGGCTGACCGTTTCTACTGCCTGATTTCCTTCATACAAGTGATAATTTACTTTTGTCTTCCCCGTATTCATCACTATGATGGCTATTGATCCGTCGGGATTGCGAAAACCGGTTGTGAGAAGCTGTGCCCGGCTTGAAGAACAGGCAATTCGCCTAGCTCCGGGGCGGATGTATCTCGAAAAGTGTCCAATGTAATAATAAGAGTTCATGAAATGGAGGCTATTGTTCCGTGTATCCGCATGAACAGGTGCGAAACAGAAATTTTTCACATGATTGGGACCACCGTATTCATCAAGGAGGATATTCCAGTCTGTCCATCCGGATGCGCCATTGTTGAAATCGCTGATCATGGCCGATCCGTAGTTTTCGCCCCACTGCCACTGGTTAAACGTATCCCAACTGAAAGGGGAATTGCATGCTTCGGTAAGCAACAGTGGAATGTCGGGATAGGCTTCAGCCACGCGTTTTACATTTTCCGGAATAGGAGCGCCGGTCCAGCTTTCGTACCAGTGGAAGCCGATGCCCCAGATATATTTGGCTGCTGCGGTGTCACTCAGAACGATGGATGCCCTGTGGTAAATGAGATCTCTGTTGTGATCCCAGGCGATAAGTTTTTTACCTTGCATGCCGTTTTTCCATAGCGCCGGACCGAGATATTCTTTAATGAAATCGCGCTCTTCTTCGGCAGTGTACATGCATGACTCCCAGGTTTGTTTTGCCATCGGTTCGTTTTGCACTGTCAATCCCCACACAGGAATGCCCTGATCTTCATAGGCTTTAATAAATCTGACATAATAATTCGCCCACGACGTGTAGTATTCAGGTAAAAGTTTACCACCATTAAGCATATTATTGTTGTCCTTCATCCAGGCAGGTGGGCTCCAGGGGCTGACAAACAGGTTGATCTGGCCTCCTGCAGCGGCAATGACTTTTTTGATAAATGGTATACGAAATTGTTCATCGTGCTCTACGCTGAATGTCTTCAAATCTTTATCGTTCTCCTTTACGTAGGTATAACTGCTGCTTGAAAAATCACAACTGTTCATATTGGTGCGGGCGAGTGAATATCCAATTCCTGAGTTTTTATCAAAATAGGCTTTTAAAAAGGCCTCTTGCCTGTCGGGTGACAATTTTGCGAAAGTTTCTGCCGAGGCGTCGGTCAGCGCTGCACCGATTCCGATAAAGGTCTGAAACACTTTCGATGAATCCACAAAAATGCAGGGCTCATATTCGAAGGGCTGCCCGTGTGGTGAAAACTGAAGTATTGCAGTTTCTGTAAGCCTGAAATTTGTGCTGTCGGCAGTTGTGATTACAGTGACTTTGCGCCCTTCAAAAACAGACTGATTATCGTTTTGACTGTATACAAATAAGAATGAGTAGCTGCAAAGTAGAACAGAAAGTATTTTTTTCATGTCAGGTGAATAAATTAACGTGAGTCCGATGTATAGTACCACAGGATAAAGTTATAGAAGTTTTTTGCTCGGTCGATGATTTTTGCAATGTTTTTAAGAGCGAACTTAAAAAACATCAAATAAGTGACGGAAAGCCCAAACGCAACAAAGTCTTTACTATGAGCGACAGCGAAGTGATAACCATTACTATTATGTTCCATCTTGGTGGTCAACGTCCTCAGGAATGCCCGCTGGTTATGTTGTATATAAGCAAATCATGCGTCATTTAGAAAAGTTGATATCAGGTACTACTGTTCGGTGATCATGCAAAAAAGGAGGTAATGGGTATGGTAAAACAGGCATTTATTTATTCTTGAATATGTCCATTATTAGCTGAAGATTTGCATTTTCTAAATTTTTCTTTATATATTTATAGCATTCTAAATTGCTTTTGATATGCCAGTTCATTGCAATTTTTTCGATATTTTATTAACAACGCCGTCCTTTACAGGGATGGTAATTAAAACCTTTACTACCATGAAAAAAGTAATTTTATGTATCGTAGCGATTTGCTTCATCTTTCCATCATTAACAAATGCCCAGACCGAAAAAGGCAAAATGCTGGTAGGCGTTTCCTCCAGGATTGGGCTTGGGCTCAATGTTGTTGGGACTGGTCCTGACTTCATGAGCTTTGGTTTTGCTAATATCAAATACAAAAGTGATAACAATGAAGATCCAGAATCTGATAAAATCACCGCCTTCAACTTGTCACCAAGGTATGGGTATTTCTTAGTAAATAATTTTGTAGCCGGTCTTGACCTCAATTTAAGCAGGTGGAGCGAAAAATACGGTGATTCAAAGCACAAAGACACCTACACCATATTCAGTGCAGGTCCATTTGTCAGGTATTATTTTCCCACAAAGAAAGTTAAGCCCTTCCTGGAAGGCTATTCTTATTTCGGGATTGCTAAATATAATGAAGAGGGCTATGATGAAAATTGGGATAGTAAAATGAGCAACAATACCTATGGTGGGGGACTCGGGGTTGCACTTCCTATCGGAAATAAGGCGTCGTTTGATATTATGCTCGGATATAATTCCAATACGATGAAGAACAAAAAAGATAATGAGGATAACGACAGGATAGTAGTCGGGGCTTTTGGCATGAGGTTCAGTTTTGTATTCTTTTTGGGAAAAACCAAAGAATAAACTTATTTCATAGCTGCGGACAATTCAGTCATTGAATTAGGTAGAGTAACGATTTCACACGATTCTGCTTCAAACAGGTACATCACCGGGGTGGCAAGCACTGAATGTCTTCTGCCAAATCCGGACAAACCCTTAATCTACTCCTGAATTAGTCCACTTTTGGCTGAATATATATCGTTCAAGTTTAGCCATTATAGAAAATAATTATGGCACCTGACATGACCCTCACCTGGTGGCACAGGTGAGTAATATAGGATTAGTCGTCTTTGAGGCAGCGGACTGATAGCCCATTAGACCACCCAATATCATATCTGAACACAGTTGATTTAGAGTAGGAAAGATAACGAAACAATGCACTCACACCAGGTGGTGTTGACGACCAAAAATTGCAACTAATACCCAGATGGTCAAAAGATCCAGTAGTGGGCCAACGAATACCACCTGGAAGAGCAGTGAAACCATAAAGATCAGTTCCGTTGCCGTTATCATCCCAGCCGTTTTGTGATTTTAGATTCTGACCAACATCAAATCCTCTGTCCATCCAGCCATCCCATACTGGATCCCCAACTTCATAATAGCTATCAACATTCCCTTCCAGAATTTTCCATGCATCATCTGTCGGAAGATGCCAACCTGTCGGACAAATACCCTGCGCACCTTCATCGAACGAGTACTGCATCGATTCTTTCCACAGGTAAAGCCCACCATAAACCTCACAGCTATCCTCTTGATTATTATAACAGTATTTCTCAATTATTCCATTACTGGTCATTTCTTGTGAACCGGGAATTATTGTCCCAACATTCAAATTTTCCTTCAGCCAGCATTGGCTGAATATCTGTATGGTATTATATACCTGGCCTTCGTATTCAACCGTCGGAATTCCCGGGCAGGGGATGTTGATGGCAAACTGGAAGGTGTATGTTTGACTGGTCTCAGGTTTATCAATCCTTCCGGATTCCAAAGTATCTATATACCCTATATAAAGCAGCTCATCACCCGGAGTAAATGTAAAGTCCCGGTCAGCTGCAATACTTTTTAATGGCACTGAAGTAGTACCAAGGCTTCCTGAGTATTCAAGCTTGCAATCCCGCTCTGAACCAGTCACTGTGGAGAGGATCTTAATGTACTGATTAACCCCTCTCCAGGAAGCTGTGAAAAAATAGAGTTCCTCGTTTCCCGGGAGAAACCTGAAGGAATGATATCCTTTATCCAGTAATCTCTCCGTGGTGAGGAGTTGCCGCCCAAGTATATCTGTAATCCTCAAGTTCACGTTATCCCGTTCAGGGACGTAGATGCTGATCGTAGTCTGATCAAGGGCAGGATTTGGATAGTTCTGCATCATCCTGAAACCATTGAACATGACCGGATTTTCGTTGATGCCCACATAATTCAACACGAGTACTGTATCAGGCCAATACAAAACCGTATCACCACCCTGGGTTCGGTTCATCACTTTGATGCTGTCGAGCTGGACATAAGTAGTGTTGTTAACACCTGTGAAGGTCAATTTGATTGTTTGATTCTGGGCAAGTGTGAGGCTGATGAGGGAAGCCAGACTGAAAAGTAATGCTAATTTTCTCATGGATAACAAATTAGATAGCTTGAAAATATAAAGATACAAAAGAACAGCTTTTGAGGTCAAATAAATTTCAGTTTAATTAATAATGGGCCTCAAGGGAACTGATTAGAAATATGGCGGTTGAAATTGAGAATAAGGATATGGAAAGCGGTTTGTACCTTTTTCAATTACAAAACAACAATGGAATAGCCGGATTGCGCGTTTCAAACGCGCTGATACCAGGCACGCGTTCGGAAACGCGCGCCAGCTAAAGGCCGGCATGGCAACCTGTCCATTCGTGTAAACTTATTTCACCAATTGCCCGCTTAATAGCAACAGCTCCGTTTCCTTCACCTTTGCTTTATACAGAGCATAGATCAGCCGGTTGTTTGCCGACATGAGATTTTTCTGAACCTCCCTCAGTTGAATCGGTGAAATGGTCCCTATCGAATAACTTTCTTTGGCAATGTCCATGTTCTTTATTGCCAGCTTCAGGTTCTCGCTCTCAAATCCGATGAGCTGCAGATCATTCTGATAATCATTATTAAGTCTGATGAGATAAGCATCCAGCTGGTTCCAGGTCTGCTGGACCTGAAGCTCGGAATTTAAAAATGCGATCTGAGCATTCTGAACCTTACGGTGCTGGTTAAAACCATCAAAAAGATTGAAATCGGCTGAAATGCCAAAATGCGGGCCAAGCTGCCGGTTGTATTGGATAAAGGAAGCCTGTGTTTCATTCCTGAGAAAATTATAGCCGGAATTGAAATTGATCACCGGAAGCCGTTCTGCCTTGAATGATTTCATATCAAGCAGCGCAGCATCCTTTTGCATGGAAAGAAGCAATAGATCCTTGTTATGTTGCAACGTATACTTTCGCAATGTATCCAGCGCCAGCTGAGGGCCAAGGATGACTGTGTCGATCACCCGGAAATCAAGGCTTGCGTCCCTCGAAAGCAATTCATTCAAACCGGTCTTGGCATTTGCAAGGCTGGTGTTCTGGTTAAACAGCGCAGATGCATCACCATTAAGGTCAACCTGCGCCTGAAGCAGATCCAGCTCAGAACCGGACCCAACGCTTTTTCTTGTTTCAGCTATATTTACACGTTCCTGTGAGAGGGCTACCTGTTCTTCGAGGACACGCTTGACCATTTGCTGTTGAACAATATCAAAATAGGTGATGATAATGTTCGCCATCGTGTTTTCAACTGCTTTTCTGAATTCCACCTCGCCCATATCGTGCATCTTCTTAAGTCTGTCATATCTGATGAACATGTTCAATCCATCGAACAGTGTCCATTTCAGGTTTACGCCTGCGTTGATCCAATCCGTTTGGGCTTTAGTGTCCTGCAACTCAGTTCCGGAGACAACTTTGATATCTGCTGAGCTAATGGCTTTATCATACGCTGCATTAATATTTACCGAAGGCAAAAGACCGGCATTTCCCCATGTCACATTATTAGCGGCAATCTGCGATTCATTACGGGCTATTAAAACGCCATAGTTGTTCTCAAGACCTATCCTGATGGCATCATTCATGCTCATGACGTCCTGGCAAGTGCCATTGTAATGAAGTACCAGAAATGCCGATACAATTAGAATGGCCTGTTTTATCATAAGAAAGCCTATTTTGATGAGATGATCAATCATGTTTTTTTTCGTTAGTTTTAACAGGTTTCACTTTCTCGCGCGATAAATATGTATAAAAAGCCGGAACAAAATACAGTGAGAAGAATGTAGCGAATATCATTCCTC
Organism: Bacteroidota bacterium; assembly: GCA_026391695.1. Lineage (NCBI taxonomy): Bacteria > Pseudomonadati > Bacteroidota > Bacteroidota bacterium. The sequence continues at coordinate 59,711 of JAPLDP010000031.1, read as the reverse complement.
CAACCACAGCCACGCCCATCGATCGTCTGCTTCCCGAAGTAGAACCCAGCGACAGGGCGATAGGAAGAATTCCCAAAATGGTGGCTGAGGCTGTCATCAAGATTGGGCGTAAGCGTGCTGTCGCGGCTTTCTGTACAGCTTCGTGTTTGCCGGAACCTCTTTTTTTCCGTTGATTAGCAAATTCCACGATCAGGATGCCATTTTTTGTCACCAGTCCTATCAGCATGATGATGCCTATCTCGCTGAAAATATTGAGGGTTTGATCTAAAAACCATAGTGCCAACAGTGCGCCAAATAGTGCCAGCGGCACGGTTATCAGGATAACCAGCGGATCGACCCAACTGTCAAACTGGGCGGCAAGGATCAGGTAAATGAGGATCAGGGCGAGGATAAAAACATAGACCAGACTTGATGAGCTCTCCTGGTAATCGCGGGCCTGGCCTGCAAGCGCCGTCCGGAACGTCGACGGAAGGACTTTATCTGCTATCCTGTCCATTTCGCTGATGCCATCACCAAGTGTTGTGCCCTCCACCGTACCTGCCGATATTGTTGTCGAAAGGTACCTGTCGTACGAGAAAATGGTGGAAGGATTGATGCCCTCTTCCCAGTTGATAAGGTTTTCAAGGGATATCAGCTCCCCGGCTGTATTTCTTACATACAGAGCTTTAAGATCTTCAGGTGAATCCCTGTTCTCACGCATCACCTGGCCAATAATCTGGTATTGCTTGCCATTCATGTAAAAGTAATCGAAACGCTGTCCGCTTAAGGCCAATTGCAGTGTCCTGGCCACATCTGCCACTGAAACGCCCAGCTGTGCGGCTCTTTCACGGTCAATGGTGAGCCGTATTTCCGGTTTGTTGACTTTGAGATTTGCGTCGACAAAACGCAGTATGGGACTTTTACGGGCTTCTTCAAGAAAAAGTGGCAGCACCCGCTTAAGTGAATCGAAGCTTGAAGTCAGTATCACATATTGAAGGGCCTGGCCTCCGAAACGGCTGCCGATGGTTGGTGGCTCATAAGGAAAGGCGCTAATCCCCGTTATCATCTGCAGGTCGTTTGAAACCTTCCGGAAGATTTGCTCCTGCGTCCGTTTACGTTCAGAAGGATCACATAAATAGAAAAGCTCCTGTCCTTTATTCGGTGCATCAAGAACCGTCAGGCTGGGAGCAATCAGGCTGAAGTTCCTTATCGATTCGGGTATAGAATCCGTGACGTACTGACTGAGTTCATCCATGTATTTCTCCATATATTCATACGAGCATCCTTCGGGCGCCAGTGTCGGGATACGTATGTTCGAACGGTCTTCATACGGTGCAAGTTCCGAGTGCAGTGATCGTCCCAGCAGAATGACCATTCCGAGAATCACAATAAAAATGGGAAACACCAGCCACCGGTGTTTTATAAAGGCAGCAAGCGAATAACGGTAATGGTGGTTAAGATCCAGGAAGAAAGGTTCAGTGATGCGGAAAAACCAGTTGACGTTGAGGTGTCGCTGGTACTTGAGTATGCGTGATCCCATCATCGGTGACAAGGTAAGTGCAACAAATCCAGATATCAGTACCGATCCTGCCACGACGATGGCAAACTCACGGAAAAGCCGACCTGTCAGCCCCTGCAAGAACATAATCGGCAGGAACACCACAGCCAGTGTTATAGTTGTTGAAATAACCGCGAAGAATATCTCCTGTATGCCCTGGTGTGCGGCTTTTATTGGTGACAAACCCATATCGACCTTTGAATAAATGATCTCAAGGACAATGATAGCATCATCACACACCAGTCCAATGGCGAGGATCATCCCGATAAGGGTGAGTACATTTATTGTGATTCCTGTAAGGAACATGATAAAAAATGTGCCGATAATGGAAATAGGTATAGCTACCACAGGTATCACCGTTGAACGCCAGTCGCGCAGGAAAAAGAAGATGATCATGACAACGAGGAAGAATGCAAGCAGCATGGTTTCCTTGACCTCCCTGACGGCATTCCGTTCAAAGGTGGTAAAATCAAATCCTATCTCCATGCTGTAATCCGGCGGGAGTTCCTTTTTGACCTGTTCCATTCTTTTATAGAATTCATCGGCGATAGCAATCGAATTAGCACCAGGCTGAGGAACAACGCCGATGGCGATGGCCGGATAAAGGTTTGTTTTGAAGATGGTTCTCTCATTCTCGGCGCCAAGTGTGGCATAGCCGATGTCGCTGAAACGGATGATCTCTCCGTTATCCTGCTTGATGATCAGATTATTGAATTCATCAGCAGAGGTCAGGAGGCCAAGCGTACGTATACTCAGCTCGGAATTGTCACCTTCAATTCTTCCGGAAGGCAACTCGATATTTTCACGTGATACGGCCTGCTGGACATCGAGAGAGGTTAATCCATGGGATGAAAGTTTATCTGGATCGATCCATAATCGCATCGCATATCTCTTTTCACCAAAAATCTTCGTGCCAGCAATTTCAGGAATTGTCTGAAGTCGGTCTTTAATTAACCTGTCGACAACATCATTCACTTCCAGGATATCCCGTGTACGGCTTTCGACAACCATAAAGATGATGGGATTGGCATTGGCATCGAGCTTTTCAACAATGGGTGGGTCGACGTCTTTGGGTAAGAACCGGATCGACTTGGATACCTTGTCGCGAACATCGTTGGTGGCACGTTCAAGGTCTTCACCGAGGTTAAACTCGACGGTGATCATGCTGGATTGCTCGGTCGACTGGGATGAAATCACCCTTACTCCTTCAATGCCGGAAATAGCTTCTTCAAGTACCTCAGTTATCTGCGTCTGGATGACCTCAGCATTTGCACCGGTATAGATAGTGGTCACATTGACTATGGGTGGGTCTATATCGGGATACTCACGGTCGCCAAGTGAAACAAATCCCACAACACCAAAAATGACCAACAGTATGGCAAAGACGATAGGCAGAATAGGACGGTTTATGCTGACAGATGAAAGGCTCATTTTAGTTGATTTTTGTAATCTTTACTTTAAAACCAGGTCTGATCCTCAGCAGGTTGGTCATGACAAGGGTGTCACCCATACTAATCCCCTCTGTGATCTGGACGCTCTCTTTTGTACGAATTCCGGTTTTTACCGTATTCAACTGTGCTATTTTATTTTTAACGACAAATACGCTATATCCTTTTAGTGATGGCATCAGGCATTGTGATGGTATGAACAACGTCTTGCCGCTCTCGCCAAAGTTCAGGAAAACCTTGACTGAAGAGCCCGGGAAGAGCAATCGTCCGGTGTTTTCTGCTACTGCCCTGATCTGAAGGTTCCTTGTTGTTACATCCACATTTGGCTGAATGGCAAGGATGATGGCATCAAAAAACCGTGGACTGCCAGGGATGGTAAAGGTAACCTTCTGCCCTTCCCTGATACTGCCGGCATAACGTTCAGGTACCGAGAAATCGACCTTTACTTTATGAATATCCTGAAGTGTCGTCAGGACTAATCCCGGGGTGATGTATGCTCCTTCGCTGACAGTACGCAGCCCTATCTTTCCGGAGAATGGTGCTTGTATCTCGGTTTTGTCCAGGTCGACATGAATTATCTGTATTTCAGCCTGCAGGGTTTTTAATGTGTTCAGCTCTTCATCGTAGGTCTGCTGGCTTATGCCACCCTTTGCCAGGAGAGCTTTGCTCCTTTCTTCGTTCTGCTGAGCCAGTTCTTCCTGTATGGACAGTTTTTCAAGTTGTGCTTTCAGGTCGGCATCATCGAGTTTGAAGAGCAAAGTCCCTTCACTCACAGTGCTTCCCTCCTCAAAGTTAATGGATACCAGCCTCTTGCTGATCTCGCTCCCGATATCGACTGTTTCAAAGGCACGTATGGTACCTACGGTATTCAACTCGTAATTGACCGAAGTATCACGCACGATATGTCCTTCGGCAGGAAGAACCACAGCAACCGGCTTGGTGGTCATCGACTGGCTTTCCTTTTTATTATTGATGATCTTGAAAATTGCGAAGGCAATCAGGAGACCGGCAAGAATGTATAAGACAACAGATTTTTTCATCAAAAATCATTTTAAAATGATTGAAAAAACATTTTGCTAAGATGCCGGAAATATAGTGAAAATTTCAATTGCCAATAACGCAATCTCCTACCCTATCTTTTTCTGGAAAAAGGGATGACATCCCTTTTTCTTATAATCTTATGATCTTCTTAAAATAAGAATGGTTATCAATGATAAACTGATAGAGGTAGGTTCCTGGGGCCACGGCGTTTCCATTTTCATCAGATCCATCCCACTTGAAAGTTCTGATCCCCTGTTCCATCCTTGTTTGTGAAACTATAATTTTAATTTTCCTGGAATTGAGGTCAAATATAAAGATTGAAACGCTATGGCTTCTATTAAGTGATATATCTATTCTGTTGATTGCATGAAAAGGATTGGGATAAAACGTGATCATGTCACCTTTATCTTCAAGATAAATAACGTCCAGTGTTTCATCCCCTCCGCTGCCTAATTCTCCATTCTGATAACCACCAGCGATGAAAAACTGACCAAAGGAAGGAGTACTAAGCAAATTTATAAATACGGTTATGACCCAAATTATTAATCCAGATTTTTTCATTTCAGAACCTCCTAAGTATAGTCATTTATTAAGTTATTATTTTTTTTCCAGGCATTCAGTACAACATTTGCATTCAGGTTTATCGCATGGGAGTGGTGCCTCTATCCAACCACCACCTCCTGTTGCACTGCATTGCCATGAGTATACATATATATCTAATGGACTTGGTGAAAGAAGCAGGGTTAAAGGATTACCACTGAAAATTCTGCTACCGACTTCTTTCAACCTCCTTGAACGGGTTTTTCCTTGGTCAAATTCACAAACACATGATACTTCATAGCAGAATCTAGTGGCGGTGCATGGTTTTATTTCGGTTTCTTCTTCCTCACCTTCTTTATAGCCGGTTGTCACGCCTACTGAAACTCCTTGATATTCAGCACCCAGATTAACCTCTATGTATGATTCGTGCATAATTTTTTTATGTTTCAGGTTTTTTGTATCGCAGTTATAAAAGGGTTCATCACCTTTACCCGGACGGCAAACCGATTTCTTTACTTCAGCACCAACCGGAGAACAACCCTCATTCTGGGCAGTCTCTTTTCCGGAAGGATCAACCCAGTTAACCGGATTATTATCCACATAAACATACTGGTTCATTTCAGCTTCAGCAACCGTTATATCATGCACCGGCGGGGCCATTTCACAGGAGGATCCACAAATCCGGGGCAGATTATCCGTTCTGCCCTGGCAGCCTATCATATCTTCAATCGGTTTAGGATCCCTTGAGGTAAACCTGCCTGACGCAGGATCATAGTAACGGGCACGGTAATAATATTGTGAGAATTCATCTTCATACTCCCTGCCCGTGAACCTGTAAGCATTTTCCATCTTGCCAAACTCATAGGTAATGACACCAAAGGGATCATACTCATAGGATTGAACCACATTGGCCTGTTCGTCAATAAGTGCCCTGATTGAGCCCAAACCATCCGATAAATAATAAAATGAAGAATCATTCATCATCACGCTGAGGTGTTCATCATGCTGCTGACCCTGTGTAAAGACAGACTTGACATTTCCTGAATCATCATACCCTTCGGATATATCACAATAATAATTACAACAAACAGGACAGTAATGGCAATTAAAATTAAAGTAATCGGTCGGGCTAGAGGTCTTGCTTATTCGTTCACCGTTTGCAGAATATTGATAGGTGACAATCTGGTTATTGGGAAGAATAATGACTTTCACCAACCGGTTTTCGGCGTTATAAAAATAGTTTGTGGTACTTATATAATCAGTCATGAGAACCATATTGCCATTATTATCATAGGAATAACCGGCATTTCCAGCTGAAAGCATCCTGTCATCGGCATCGTAAGTATATTGGGTTGTTACACCATTTGTCACCGCTGATGTCCGGTTTCCGGCGGGATCATAAGTGTACTGATAGGAATCGCCCCATGATGTTGCAACGGTAATAAGACTGTTCAGCGGACTATACAAATAATTGGTTGTGAATGTGCCGGTATTATATCGTTCTGTCATAATTATACGGTTTCCTGTATAGTCATAATTGTAAGCGAATCCCATTATCAGTTCGCCATTGGACTTATATTGAGCTAAGTCCGACAGATTATCTGAATTGTCGTAAACATAATCAGTGTAAACCCCATTATTATAAGTGAGCTTGGTTCTCCTGCCGGCATTATCATACTCAAATGAGGTAGATTCTCCAAAAGGGTCGGTAATTTTAACTAAACGGTCATCACCATCATATTGCCAAGTCGTAGTCAAACCACCTGAATTCATCTGGGTACGTTTACCTTCATTATCATAAGAATATCCTGTCGATTTCGTGAACAATCCACCATAATCCATCTGGTTTGAAACCAACTGGTTCATTGCATCATACGTATTGGTGGTCACATCATATAGTCCGCCATTATGCGTTAATTGGAGCGGATTTCCTGCCGGATCATAAGTATACGCGATTGAATTGCCTTCGGGGTATGATCTCAGTATCAAATTATTCAACTGATCATACTGGTAGGTAACCACATTTCCATTTGCATCTGTTTTTTGAGTCAAATTTCCAACGCCATCATAATTGAATTGTGTCGTATTGCCCATCGGTGTAATTATCTTGTCCAACCTGCGCAGCGGGTCAAAAGTATATTGGGTTGTATGGTCGTTGGGATCAATAGATGCGGTCTTATTCCCTGCCGGATCATATACATTGGTATAACTATTTCCCAAAGCATTGGTCTTCGAAGTGAGTCTGTTAAGGCAGTCATAGGCATAACCAGTTGAAATTCCATTTCGATCCGTTAAAGATGTTAAATTTCCTTCTGGATCATATGAATAATATTCAGTGTATCCAAGAGGTGATGTTTTACTTATGAGTTCACAGCAGTCATAAGCATAAGTTGTAGTAAACCCATTTTTATCGGTATAGCCGGTAACTTTCCCCGACGGATTATAACTGAGTGTTTCACTGTGACCCTGTGGATCGGTTTTTATGATCATCCTGTTTACCTCATCATATTGATATTGAGTTGTATGCCCATTCTTGTCGGAATAGGCTAAGTTGTTGCCAACTGCATCATAGGTAAAAGATAGAAAATGATCTAATGGATCTGTCTTAAGAATGATCCGGTTCAATGCATCGAATTCAAAATGTGTGGTATTTCCGTTCCTGTCGGTTTTACTAATCATGTTACCCAGTGGATCAAATGAAAAGGATTCTGTATAGCCCAGTGGATACCCGATAGCAACCATCTTGTCCATTTGGTCATAGCCGTAAGTGACTGAGTTGCCATTTTTATCCTGAAAGTCAATCACATTACCATTTGGATCATACGTGTAAAGCTCAGTAAATGCAAGCGGGTCGCTGATACTGACCAAGCGGCTCATCGCATCATATATAAAAGTGGTTATGTTGTTCAGCTTGTCGGTGGATGAAATTATATTTCCTTCCGGATCATAGGTATACTGAATTGAAAAGTCATTGGGATCCTTAACACCTGACAACCGGTTCAGGGCATCAAATGTGTAAATGGTTTCACAGCCATTCCTGTTGACATGACTTACCCTGTTGCCAAACGGGTCGTATGAAAAAAGATCGGTAAAGCCTGAAGGATCAATAATCCCGACCAATCTGTTCACATTATCATAATTATAGTCCGTTTGATTGCCATTTTTATCGGTGACCCCTGTCCTATTGCCATTGGCGTCGAAAGTGTACGTTTCTGAGAAACCCAGTGGATCGGTCATGGAGGTCATCTGATTCATCAGGTTATATGCAAATGTTATGGTATGGCCATTTGCATCAGTTTCTGAGATGAGGTTACCGCATTCGTCATATGCCCGTTGGGCAATGCCGCCTAATGCATCCGTAACTTTCGTAATCCGGTGAAGTGCATCGTATTCATAGGAAAATGTGTAACCATTTTCGTTGGTTTCGGATATTATATTCCCAACAGCATCATAAACATATGATATCGTATGACCTGCAGGATCCGTTCTGGAAATCAACCGGTTCAATGCATCGTAATTATTGGAAGTCAAATTGCAGTTTTTATCAGTTGAACTCAGCAAATTCCCTATCGCATCGAAATTATTAATAATGCTATTTCCAAGGGGATCAGTTTCATTAATCAAATCACCAGAGATATTATAGTTATAAGTGGTAACATTACCATTTCTATTTGTATAACCATTTCTGTTGCCGTAGCTGTCAACAGTAAAAGATATTGTGTTTCCCAACGCATCGGTCATACCTTGCAAGTTTCCATGCAGGTCATAACTCAGTGAGGTAAGGTTGCCATTTTGATCGGTATAACTGGTAATCTGACTGAATTGATCATCATAGGTAAAAATGGATGTGAATCCGGCTGGATCGATAATGGACAAGAGATTGCCTTTATCATCATACGATAAGTAAGTGATATTTCCCAAGGCATCAGCATAAGTAATAATATTATTTTCATTATCCCAGGAATAAGAAATTGGATTTCCAATAGGAAATTGGATTTGAGTTACTCTTCCTTCCTGGTCAAATTTGTATAGTTTGATTCTATCCCCATAAGAATTGTAATTGGTCACTTCAGTTGTGTAATTCTGACTGTTATAAATAAATGCCTGATGAAAGTTTGTCGCGTCGCATTTGATTTCAGATACAGCTTTAGCTTCATTATAAATAATGCTGATTGAGTTCTGGGAGGCATTTGTAATGCCAATTATCTCACTCCACTCACCATAATCATATACAATTTCATTGCCTGCCGGGTCAATGATCGAAATCAGATTGGAGTAATCGTCATAGTTCAGTGAAACGATCCTGTTGAGAGATGCATTTGGGTCGACAATCTGGATCAAATGGCCTTCCAGCCAAACCATATTTATTTGTCGGCCCGAGGGATCAGAAATGCTATTAAGCTTCCCGTTATCATAAGAAAAGTTAACCGTATTTCCATTTCTGTCTTCAATGCTGGTGATTTTTTTATGCGTATCGTCATCAAAATAATATTTAAGACCGTATTTGTTTGTCAAAACAAATTTTCCGGGTTCATACTCTGTCAATTCGTCATGAATACCCTTTGGCGGGATAAATCCTTTTCCTGCGATAATATACTCATCTTTACGGCCATCAGCACGTTCGATAATAATGGAGTTGTTATCCGAATAGTAATACAGCAGATTATAAGTAAATGACCACCCATGACCAAAACCCCAGTCACGTTGTGTCCGGCCGCTATTATAATATAAGGTCAAATCCAGTGAAATGCCCCTTCCAGGCAATGTCAGTAAGGTTTTTGAATAAAAAAAGTTTCCGGTATAAGAATTGACAAAAGTCTCGTTCCATGGGCCAGCTTCATTAGGTTTTGTGTATTCAAGTGCCAACGCTGAACCAGTGAAAATACCAAGCGAAATTTGAAGCACTATAAAAATGGATGTACATAGATTCTTACTTTTTGTTTTCATGATGCGACTTTTATTGGTGGTTTGAAAATACATCATTAATATAAAGAAGTTTCACATATATCTATAGAGTAAATGATCTTTTTGATAAATATACGATATTTGTTTCTGGAAATCAATACTAATATTAACCTGAATTGTTCATAAAAAAAGTGGAAAAGTCTGTTATCTCATTGATATTCATAATCTTTGAGGTGATTAAACTTTCGAACAAATTTTTTCATGAGTAAAGATACAAAAAAGCCAAAGACCGATCAAATTTCTGCAATAGAAATTTTCCTACTACCCTTTTCGACCTTTCTCCGGTTTGCAAAAAGCCAATAGAATTAGGTTTTTTCAATAGCCGGGTTATCACAGGCAAACAAGAATGATATTTTTTTTTATACTCTTTTCGGGGAGCAAGATAGGCTAATAGTTGAACTTAGTAAATCACAGGAATGAACCCCAGGCAAGTTGAGCTCTGCGAAATGCCGCTCCAGCGGCACCCTGGACCCAAATTCCGCCGCAGAGCAGCGGAGTATTCACCCAATTGTCTGGGGACCAGGCAAGTGTTCCTATAAGCGTAGCAAACCCGAATTTGATACCTTTATCTTTGGATGTTCAGCTTCCTCTGAACACTACCTTTTTCAGTTATGATCCGGAGTATATAAGTACCATCCTGAAAACTGCTCAGGTTGACGGAATAATTATTGCCACAGTCATCTGTCCACATTTTCTGCTGTCCGTTTATATCGAAAAGGGCAACAGATTCGATACGGATACCCGAACTTATATGCAACTGATCCTTAGCCGGATTTGGGTATATGCTGATATCCTTTTCCCATGCTGCTTCATCCACACCATAAGGTCCAACAATGATATAAGCATTTTTGGTTTCTGTCTTGTTGTTCACTCCGTCGGATACGGTTAGGCTGACGGAATAGGATCCATTGGCAGCATAAGTGTGAGAAGGATTTTGCACTGTGCTGCTTCCGCCATCCCCGAAATTCCAGTTCCAGGAAACGATATTCCTGTCGGCCGGAATGGGCTTTTTCTTTAATTGATCAGGCGTCAAGTATGGAAGACCGCCGGGTTCTATTTCAGTGATCTGATTGATGATGCTGATATTCCCATTCGATCCGTTCATGGTGCAAATGTCCCAATACAGTCCGGTTCCTGTTGTCGGAACCTGCAGGGTATGCAACAGGCCGTTATCATCAAATATCTGTACCACAGCGCTGGATGTGGTTATTTCAGGACTTCCGGAAAAATTGTAAATATAATAGTGGTACTCCCCGGGATAAAGGTCATATATAGTCGTGGTTTCAGGACCAAAACTCGTAACATCATCAATATCAAGGATAGCATAAGGCGGACTATCGGCAGAACCCTTGTTATTATAATAAATGTGGTAAGTAGATCCTTCAATGGATGGTGTTTTCAAATGTGAATCCAAGTCAGTCGGCGATTCTCCCCATGTCAGCACAAACCGGTACTGACCCGTCGCGAGGGTCGGTGAAAGCGCAATTTGTAACTCAAGGGTGCCGCTCTCCGGGATGACTACCTGGCTGTTCGTGTAATTTGTGTAACCGGTGGCAGAAGCTGTTACCGTGTGAGTTCCTTCAGCTGAAAGATCGGTGAACTGTACTGCCAGGGGAGCATTTCCATTCGTTGGTGTCGCGGTAAAATTGGCATTCAGGACACCTGCCGGGATATTTGTGATGGTATAATTACCGTTAGCATCAGTTAAATCACTTAATCCGGCGACTGAAACCAGTGCATTTGGAATAGGATTGCCATTTATGGCATCCGTAACCATACCGGTCAAAGTTGAGGTACCCCCCCCTCCTACTGTTATAAAAGCATTTTTGGTTTCTGTCTTATTGTTCACCCCGTCCGATACGGTCAGGCTGACGGAATAGGATCCATTGGCAGCATAAGTGTGAGAAGGATTTTGCACTGTGCTGCTTCCTCCATCCCCGAAATTCCAGTTCCAGGAAACGATATTCCTGCCGGCCGGAAGAGGCTTTTTCTTTAATTGATCAGGTGTCAAGTATGGAAGACCGCCGGGTTCCGTTTCAGTAATCTGATTGATGATGCTGATATTCCCGTTCGATCCGTTCATGGTGCAAATGTCCCAATACCGTCCGGTTCCTGTCGTCGGAACCTGCAGGGTATGCAACAGGCCGTTATCATCAAATATCTGTACCACAGCGCTGGATGTGATTATTTCAGGACTTCCGGAATAATTGTAAATATAATAGTGATACTCCCCGGGATAAAGGTCATATATAGTCGTGGTTTCAGGACCAAAACTCGTAACATCATCAATATCGAGGATAGCATAAGGCGGACTATCGGCAGAACCCTTGTAATTATAATAAATGTGATAAGTAGATCCTTCTATGGATGGTGTTTTCAAATGCGAATCCAGGTCAGTTGGAGACTCTCCCCAGGTCAGCACAAACCGGTACTGACCCGTTGCGAGGGTGGGTGAAAGGGAAATTTGTAACTCAAGTGTGCCGCCTTCCGGGATGACTACCTGGCTGTTCGTGTAATTTGTGTAACCGGTGGCAGAAGCTGTTACCGTATGCGTCCCTTCCGCTGACAGATCGGTGAACTGTACTGCCAGAGGAGCGTTTCCACTCGTAGGTGTTGCGGTGAAATTGGCATTCAGGACACCTGCCGGGATGTTGGTAATGGTATAATTACCGCTTGCATCAGTTAAATCACTTAATCCGCCGACAGACACCAATGCATTTGGAATAGGATTGCCGTTAATAGCATCTGTAACCATACCGGTCAAAGTTGCGGTGCCACCCCCTCCTCCTGAGGTAATTTCAATGTCATCCAGCATAAAAATAAATGCATTATCGGATACACATTGAATGCCGATATAAATTTGCATCCCGTTATAAGCAGATAGATCGAAATCCTTTTGCTCCCAGGCTGTGGCAGGCGCTTCGAGATATGCTCCCCCACTGATGAACGTAAAACTACCCGGATTAGGATTTGTAGTCGACACCCCCACTTTATATCTTTCCAGCCCCCATTCTGAGGTATACGATTTGACCCAGAATTTAAGAGTGCCGTTTGAGCCGAGTTGGATTTGCGGAGAAATGATCCAGTCATTATTCGGCGGAGAGGTCGATGCAAAACAAGCGGCAAATTTATTTCCTCCATGAGGCTGCAAGGCCTGATCCCCTGCGAGTGAAGGGGTCGTTGACGCCGGATTGAATACAATGAATGACATCGCTTCACCTGAATGAAGAAATGTAACGTCTGTTATACCATAAGTAGTCGAGCCGTCAACATCTGTTGTCGACCAGGGGCTGAAGACCAGGCTAAAATCGGTAAAAGTTTCAAAATCCTGTGCGACAGTTCCCTTCACTGATGCCAGGGTTTCCTTTTGCTGAAGATCCGGTTGCGGGGGTGTCTGAATATTAACAGGTAGGGTCCGCTGCAATTGGGCCATAAGAGAAATTGGCACACCAATGACCAGAAAAAGTAAAAACGCTTTTTTCATAGTGTATTTAGTTTAGTGAGTTAACCTGAATTATTCATATAAAAGTGGATAAGTTTATTTTCTCATTGATATTCGTTGTCTTTGAGGTGACAAAACTTTCAAACAAACTTTTTAGTGAGTAAAGATAGAAAAAGACAAATACCGATCGCGTTTCTGCTAAAGAAATTTTTTCTTTTCCTTTTTTTGCCTTTCATCGGTTTGTAAAAAGCCAATAGGATAATGTAAATGTTATGAGGCTTTTATCTTTTGCTGGGTAGCAGGATTACCTCCGGTGATCCTGAATTTGGAGAAAACAATACAAAAGCCTTTCTTCGCTTCGCTCAGAAGGAACTTTTTTGTTTTTTCACCGCTAAGTGCAAATTAATTTGCTTCAGGTTCAAAAACAAAAAAGCCCTGCACTTTGTGCAAGGCTTTTGTATTGTCGGGGTAGCAGGATTCGAACCTGCGACCTCCTGCTCCCAAAGCAGGCGCGATAACCGGACTACGCTATACCCCGGACATGGGTGTGGGTGTGAGTGTGGGTGTGGGTGTGACCTTATTTATTCATGCTGCGGTACATGGCCAGGAGCATCTTGGAGCAATGCTCATAACCGTTGTACATATCGTTGTAAAATCCATCCTCAATCTTATTCATAGAATGCAGAACATCCAGTATCGCTACACATTCAAAAACAGATCCTCTGGCAATAGTATAAAAATGTTTCTTATCATTCACCGTCATTCGTCCTGTACCTTCAGCCAGATTCAACAGAATGCTCAAGGATGCTCTCTTCAACTGGTCAATTATATATAAATCAATATTCTTAGTCTTGTCCAAAAACGTCAAGAGCTTTATATTTTGATCCTTAACTACCTGATAAACATCTAATTTTTCAAAATCAAACATACCAGAAGAAATTCCAAATTCCAAAAAACCAAATTCCAAACAAATCCCAAATCCCAAATCATAAATCCCAAACAAATTCCAAACTCCAAGTTACAAATTCCAATCCCCAACATCCAGCACTCAATCCCCAACATCCAGCACTCAACACCCAACACCCATCACCCATCCCCTTCCTCACACCCACACCCACACCCACACCCACACCCATGTCGCGGAGAGGGGGGGATTCGAACCCCCGGTACCCTTCTCGAGTACGACAGTTTAGCAAACTGTTGGTTTCAGCCACTCACCCACCTCTCCATGAAAGGCTTGCAAAATTATGAATTATAATTAGTGCAGCAAACTTTTTCAATATATTTTACAGATGTATAACAACTGGGCATTCGCATTGTAATAACTATAAATAGTGCAGGATTTCCAATTAAAGTCGATGAAACGATTAATGAAATTTCTTATTATTTTTAACGTTTATACTTATATTCTTCGAAGAACTTATAACTTTGTCCAGAAAATAGAATCGGAAAACAAATATTTATCATTTCAATCGTTCCATTTATTCATTATAGTTATGAAATATATCATTCTCTCTTTAATAGTTCTTGCATTAATTGCAGGTTACGGCTGTAAGAATAAAGCAAATCAAGCGACGGCATTACTGGAAAAAGCCGGTGAGAAGGTAAATCAGAAAGATTATCAAGGGGCTATGGCTTTATACCAGGAAGTTATGAAAATGGATCAGAATAATGAGATAGCTTATAATGGGATGGGCTTATGCAAGTTTAAATTATCCGATCGTGATGGCGCATTAAAGGATCTGAACAGAGCTATCGAACTTAAACCGGATTATGGGATGGCCTACTATAACCGGGCTGTTTGTAAATTTGGATCTTCGGATTTACAGGGGGCAATCCAGGATTATGACAAAGCGATAGAATTAATGCCCGATTTTGCCCATGCGTATGTTAACAGGGGTGTATGCAAATACCAATTATCTGATTTACAGGGAGCTATCCAAGACTATACAAAATCAATTGAATTAAATCCTACATATGGCATTGTTTACTTCAATAGAGGAATGGCCAAGATATCGACAAAAATGCCGGATTTAATAGCAAGTGCGTGTGCCGACTTTCAAAAGGCATTGGAATTGGGCTATGCCCAATCCGGGGAAGCAATATCAAAATACTGTAAATGAAAGGATTAACAGTCTGTAAAAAACAGTATGGGATTCTATTCCCTCTGATTTTGCCTCAAAAGCTCCTTAGTTGATAATAGACCACATGCCGCAAAAATATCCTGTCCGCGTGAGGCTCTCAATGTGGTTCGTATCCCCTTTGATTTGAGGGCATTCTCGAATTTGATGATGGTGACATCATCTGATGGTTGCAAAGAGATTCCAGGTATTGGATGGTATCTGATCAGGTTTATCCGGCAGTGGATACCATTGAGTAACCTGGCTAATTCCTTCACATGGCTTACCGTATCATTCAAATCCTTAAACAGGATGTACTCAAAAGAAATCCTGCGCTGACGTCCCAAATTGAAGGAGCGTATGGTGTCAAGAATCTGGTGCAGGGGATACATCTTTCCAACAGGCATCAGATCTTTTCTTTCCTCCTCAAATGGTGAATGCAGGCTGACAGCCAGGTGGCATTTACTTTTCTCCAGAAATTCCTTCATTCCGGGTATGATGCCAATTGTTGAAACGGTAATACGTTTGGAACTCATGCCAAAACCCCAGTCTGCTGTGAGTATCTCTAAGCTGTCAAGAACATTTATCAGGTTGTCAAACGGCTCGCCCATTCCCATGTAAACAACATTAGTGATTGTGTCTTTTTCGGGCAGGCTCCTCAACTGGTTGAGAATCTCTCCTGCAGTCAGCTGTCCCTGAAAGCCCTGCTGGCCGGTCATGCAGAACCGGCAACCCATTTTACAGCCAATCTGTGAAGAAATGCACACTGTTGCGCGGTTTACTTCGGGTATGTAAGCTGTTTCGACAAACATACCCTGGTGCGCTGGAAAGAGGTATTTTTTGGTACCATCAGCGGATGTCTGGACATTTTCCGGATTATATATGCCCAAGTCATATTTATCATTTAACAAAGCTCTGGCCGATTTTGACAGGTTGGTCATTTCATCGATCGTACGGATATTGCTTTTATAAAGCCATTCAGCAATCTGCCGTCCATAAAATTGCGGACATCCAAGCTCCAAAACCAATTTTTCAAGCTCATCCCTTTTAAGTCCGAACAATTTATCTTTAAATACCATGGCACTGATTGGCAATAAATAGAACGCAGATGATACGGATTATCGCGGATCAATAAATCAGCGGGAATCCGGTATATCAGCGATCCTCAGCGTTCCATATCAAAAGACAAAATTACAGTTTTAAGTCATACTATGGGATTCTCCGCTTCCAGCCATTCGCATCGATCAAAATTTAATTATCTTTGCATCCCAATCACATCATCAATGGTCTCGTAGCTCAGCTGGATAGAGCAGCAGCCTTCTAAGCTGCGGGTCGCAGGTTCGAGTCCTGCCGGGATCACCAAAATGGGTGTTTTTTTATACTATGAATTCTCATAAATATCGGCGACTTTCCTGTTCTCTGCGGAAAACAGCCTTCATTTTCCTTATATTATTTTTCTTCACACGGGTTTTCTCTCAAACCCACCTGGAAGAGTCCTTTAATTGTTTTTCTATCCTTGTCGGGAAAACTGCATCCGCTGATGGTTCAGTTCTTTTCGCCCATAATGAGGACGATTATGGCACACAGATCGTCAATATATATAAAGTACCCCGGTTAACACACAAGCCGGATGAACTGGTCAACAGGGAACCAGGCTTAAACATCTCTCAAATAGCTGAAACTAATGCGTATCTATGGCTTGAGATGCCCGGAATGGAATCTTCGGATTGCTTTATGAATGAATATGGCGTGACTATCGCCTCGGATGTCTGCCAGTCGCGTGAAGATAAATCCATCATATCCAGGGGTGGTATCGGGTATACACTCAGGGTTCTCATGGCAGAAAGGTCAAAAAGTGCCAGAGAAGCTGTTAAAATAGCCGGCAAGCTGATTGAAGACTTAGGTTATACGGATTCAGGACGTACATATTGTATTGCTGATCCGAATGAAGCCTGGATGCTGGCGGTTGTCAACGGCAAACACTGGGTAGCACAGCGTATCCCGGATGATAAGGTAGCTGTCATACCTAATTATTATACCATCACCGGAGTGAACCTGACCGATACCTTGAATTATCTTGGTTCAAAGGATATAATAGACTATGCTATGCAAAGAGGCTGGTACGATCCTCAAAAAGACGGTAAATTCAACTTCAGAAAGGCCTATGCTGCACAAGGCTCTCTTGAGCATATCGTCAATATTGCCAGGATGTGGCGTGGCGTTAACGCCTTTTCCCTGGAACAATACGCTATTGATGATGACTTTCCATTTGCATTCCTGCCAAAGGAAAAGGTGACACTGCAGATTCTCATGTCAATTCTCAGGGATCATAATGAAGGCACCGAGTACGACCTCTCCAAAAATTATACAACAGGAAGCCCCCATCTTGCCGGCTCCCCTGCTGTTTGCGCTTCACATACACAATACGGTTTCGTAGCCCAACTCCGGGGGTATATGCCTGCCGCCTTTGGCTGTGTTCTGTGGATTTCACCCTTCCGGCCCTGTGTTCATCCCTTTATTCCCTGGTACAATGGTATCAGTGAATCTCCAAAAGGCTATTTCCGTGGCGATTATGTTTCAGCTGTAAAAGAACATTTTAACGCTCCTGTCAATCTTTATGACCGGACTGATTCACTTGCCTTCTGGACTTTTGTCAAACACATGGAAGCTGTTGATCAGAATTATGTCGGCCTTATCAAAAAGGAAAAAAAGAAGCGAGCTGCCATTGAAAATCAATACATAAATGCCCAATCCCGTTTCGAACAAAACCTCATATTTAAATATCAGAACAATCCTGATGCGCTGAGAAAAAAACTTACCGAATACACTTCTGAATCAGCACAAAAAACATGGAAGGAATATCAGGAATAGCACCGGATACAATTGTAAATGTGAAATTTAAAATCTAAAATCTACATTTTAAATTTTAGATTTTAGATTTCCAATCACTGTTAACCGACGAAATTAATAATGGGTGAGTACCCAAGTGTAATCCCTGGATCCCTTTTTCGCGGCAAGTTGAGTGGGAATTGACCAAACCACCTCACCCCTTCACCCCCTCTCCTGGAGGAGAGGGGGACGGGGGGTGAGGTCAATATAAATAAAAAAATGAAGTTTTTATTATCGCTCTACATTAACTTTATTTTTTCAATTATATTTGTAACATTCAATATCAAATTGTTTAACCTAAAAAAAATCATTATGATGAAAAAACTACTTCTTATTACAGCTTTGATGGCCACAGGTTTATGGAGCTTAGCACAGACTGACTGGATCCAGGTGAATTCGGATCTGGATGCAGGAAGAGGCATTGCCCAGATATCCGTCGGCATGAACGATCCTACCGCACTCTGGGCTTCAGCAGTCAATAGTACCGGTGCTCTTATTGACGAGTATACAAGATCGACCGATGGCGGTACAACATGGACACAAGGTTACTTTAATGCAGGAACAGGCCTTTCACAACTTTTTGCTATAGATGCAATGACCTGCTGGGCTGCATTTAATACAGGCGCTACGCAGGGATGTTACAAAACAGAGAATGGAGGTGTTACATGGGTTAAAAAAGGAACAGCTTTCGGCGGGACGTCTTTTGCGGATGTGATTCACTTTTTCAATGATAACGATGGTTGCGCAGTGGGAGACCCCATTGGTGGCTATTATGAAATATATACGACCACCGATCGCGGGGAATCATGGACCAGGGTTCCATCAGCAAACATTCCGCCACCGTCTTCTGCTGATGAGTATGGCATTACCGGCAACTATGACGCCGTCGGTGATATCATATGGTTCGGCACCAATAAAGGCAGGGTATTCCGCTCACCGGACAAGGGATACACCTGGACAGCCGCTCTTACTGCTTTTGGCGCAACTGTGGTTGTTGACTGCAAATTTAAAGATGCTCAGAACGGCATCGCTTACAGATCATATCTTGACCTTGGCATTGAGCCGGTGTTGAATGTGACCACCGACGGCGGAACGACATGGACAAGTGTGACAGTTACCGGTAATATGTATAGCAGATGGTTTGCTTATGTCCCCGGCACTGAAAACACCTATGTGTCATCGTCTTCTGCTGTTAACCAGTCAGGCATTTCCTACACACGCGATGGCGGCTACGCATGGACCACACTTACAGCCGGTTATCCTTTCCAGGCTATGGCATGGTTCGATGACGAAACAGGATTAGCTGGAACATGGGCATATGCTGTACCGGATATTGCTGTGAGTCCCGACAGCTTTAATCCTGTAGTAACCCAAGGTGAAACGGCAACAGATATACTTAATATTCAGAATATTGGGAACGATGTTCTCGATTACACTATTTATGTCGTCTATGAAGGTAATCAGATAAACCGTTCTCAGATTGGAGAAAAATCGCATGACAGAAGTGCAGGCGGTATGTATATCTATACAGGCGGACCTCTTGGAACGGTAACATTAAGTTCGAATGACTATCCAGATGTCACAGCAGTAATTCAAAAGACCGATGCAGAAACTCCACAATCAACAGATGATGAAGTCATTTTACATTATGACGGTGTTAATGCTGGTGGTATTTATTTCATCACTCCTCCGGTTACTGCTCAGGTCGCCGCTATGTTCCCCGCCTCAATGATTTTGCCCTATGCAGGTATGGAACTCACTTCTGTTGATATCTTTGCTTTTAATATTGATATTAATCCCAACACCCAGTACTTTTTAAGAATTTATGATATGGGCGATGCCAATGGACCCGGAGATTTATTGCATATTCAAGAATTTACGCCTGTTCCTGGTGTTTTTACAACCATTGAACTCACTGATCCCGTTTGGATAAGTGGTGTAGATCTCTGGGTAGCATGGGAATTTACACAAACCGATATTGAGCTTGCTATTCCCGGGATGGATGCTGGCCCTCATAATCCGAATGGCGACTGGATGTATACTGGTGCTGCCTGGTATCACCTTTCCGCTAATCCGGACCTTGATAGGAACTGGAACATCAGAGCTAAGCTGACAGGCACTCCGGTATTTAACTGGCTGCAGGTTGGTATCAACCCAGGAACTATACCCCCAGGTGGAGAAAATAACATCACGATCACCTTTGATGCCAGTGAATTGACGGAAGGTACATATAATGCAAGCTTGCTTGTTGCAAGCAATGATCCGGATACTCCGGAAATCACAGTTCCTGTTACTTTAACTGTTGAGCCATCACCTTATGATCCGCCAACAAACCTGGAGGCAATTGTGGACTGTTATGATATCAACCTTACATGGCAGGCTCCAGGAGGTGGTGGCCAGACCGAAGAGCTGATCTATGATAATAATGTGGCCACTAACGGATACCAGTGGATTGGATATACTATGTCGACGCACATGTCGCCTCAGGGTCCTTGCCAACTCCTCGCGGTGAAGTACTATACCATTCTCGAGGCGGGTGATAATACCTTTAACTGTAATTTATTCGAATGGGCAGGTACAGAACCAGGAACGGATATTATCTATACTCAACTTGTTGATGGAGTTGCTGATGATTGGGTGACGGTTGACCTGTCAGCACAAAATATCACTTTTTCGGATGATTTTGTTGTCGGTTTCGGTTCCATAAATGCCACCACATTCATTGGATTTGATGCCAACCTGAATAATGGCCGGTCATGGGATTTTGATGAAACAGGTTTGACATGGTCCCCATGGACTGAGGCCTATCTTGAACGTGCTATAGTTCAATATGCTGACGGTTCTATTGAAGAGCTGGCCGGTAGCCCGTTTGAACCCGTACAGGTGAATGCCGAAACTTTTACTAACATAAATAGGACAGGTAGCGGTACTTCCATCAACGATGTGAAGCCGATTGAAAACAAATCCTTCCGCGAAGATCCTATCGGATATAATATTTACAGGGATGGTAGCCAGATCAATGGCGACCCTGTCACCGATCTGTTCTATACCGATCCTGATCTTGCCCTTGGTACTTATACTTATGAGGTGACTGCGGTTTATTCCGGTGGCGAATCCATGCCAACGTTACCTGCAACAGCAGAGGTTGTCTTCCTTGATCCGGTGAATGACCTTGTTGTGAGCAATGAACCGGGAAGTCCTGATGTTGCTGTGACATGGCTGCAGCCGGGAGGTATTCCACAGTGGATACACTGGGACGACGGTGCAAATTATGACGGCATCGGCAATACCACTGCTGCCACTTTCCTTGTGGCGGCACGCTTTGCTCCTGAAAATCTGGTAGACTTCGACGACATGTTCCTGACCAAGATAGCCTTTTTCCCAAGAGGTTATAATACAACCT
This sequence comes from Bacteroidota bacterium, assembly GCA_026391695.1. Classification (NCBI taxonomy): domain Bacteria; kingdom Pseudomonadati; phylum Bacteroidota; species Bacteroidota bacterium. Next base: position 38,326 of record JAPLDP010000031.1, on the reverse strand, counting down.
ATACACTGAAAGTCTGGAGTGGTGTCAATGCCGGCACTGAATTACTGTCACAGCCTTGCCCGACTCTTGTTTTCGACGAATGGAATGAAATCACGCTGACCGCCCCTGTTCCTATTGACATCACACAGGAATTATGGATCGGTTATGAGTGTATCCAACCTGCAGGGGATTATCCTGCCGGTTGTGATGCAGGGCCTGCCGTTGTTGGGTTTGGTGACATGCTCTTCAATGGCACTACCTGGGTTTCTATTTTTTCGACTTATGGTATAAATATCAACTGGAATATCCAGGGATGGGTTGGCTATACGGATGCTGCTGCTATACCGATTGTTCCGGTTGCGGCTGTTGCCATTACAAATTCTTCTGGGAGCATTCCTGTATTGGGAAACATGCGCCCGGCAGATAACACTGTCTTCAATCCTCTCGACAGAAGCCTCACGGGATTTAACATCTATCGCAATGGTGACCTTCTGAATGAAGCGCCGATAACAGAAACCTTTTATAATGATTCAGGACTGCCGAATGGCTTATATGAATATTGCGTAGAAGCCGTTTATAATGGCATTTGCCTGTCAGAACAGGTTTGCGGCGAGGTGAATATCACTGTTGGCATTGATGAACTTGCCAACAGGTATGTGACAATCTATCCAAATCCTGTAAGAGGTTTTGTAAACTTAGAGTTCACAACTGCAATCAAATCTGTGAAGATGATGAACAACATCGGGCAGGTGGTTTACAGTAACGAGAACATCAACAGCAACGAGATCCTGCGCGTTAACACGGCATCATTTGAACCAGGCATTTATTTTGTCCAGGTACAAACGACCGATGGGGTGATAACCAGGAAACTTACAGTACATTAATCTTCGTTAGAAGAAAAGAAGAGGGGGCCATCGCCCCCTTTTTTATTGAAAAACCTTACATCCTTTCAGGTACTTCGATACCCAAGAGATCCATCGCTGTTTTTATCACGTTACCGATAAAACCTGACAGCTCAATTCTGAATGCCGACACCACTATACTGTCAGCTTTTAGAATGGGATACTCCTGGTAAAACTGATTGAATTCCTTCGCCAGCTCATAGATATAGTTAGCCAGTATGGCTGGGCTAAGTGAATCACCAGCTTCCTTCAGGACAGCAGGAAAATCATGCAATATTTTGATTAATGAACGTTCCTTGGTTATCAAATCAAACGCCATGTCCATCTTGTCAGATGCAACAGGTGAATATGCATTTTCGGCTGCAGCCTTGCGTATTAATGATTTAATACGTGCATGGGTATACTGAATGAAAGGACCTGTATTGCCGTTAAAATCGATGGATTCCTGCGGATTGAAAAGCATGGTCTTCATCGGGTCGACTTTAAGGATAAAATATTTTAATGCAGCCAGACTGACCATGCGGTTCAAGTTAAATGCCTCATCTTGCGATAATCCTTCCACCTTTCCCAATTTTTCGGTGGTCTCTTTTGCCGTCCTCATCATTTCATCCATCAGGTCATCGGCATCCACCACCGTTCCTTCCCTCGACTTCATTTTACCCTGCGGTAGTTCAACCATGCCGTATGAAAGATGAAGAATATCATTGGCCCATGGTCTGCCGAGCTTCTTCAGGATCAGCTTCAGCACATTAAAATGATAGATCTGTTCATTTCCCACGACATAAATAAGCTTCTGCGGCTGAAACTCATCATATCGTAACTGAGCTGTTCCAAGGTCCTGTGTCACATAAACTGAAGTGCCGTCAGCACGCTGCAATACTTTTTCATCCAGTCCGTCGGATGTCAGGTCAATCCATACGGATCCATCCTCTTTTTTAAACATGACGCCGTTTTTCAGCCCCTCCCCGACCATCTTCTTACCAAGAAGATAAGTTTCCGACTCATAATAAATTTTGTCAAAATCGACACCCAGCCTCCTGTAGGTCTCGTTAAATCCTTCATAAGCCCAATCATTCATCATTTTCCAGACAGCAAAGGTTTCTGTATCCCTGTCTTCCCATTTCCTGAGCAATTGCTGTGCTTCGAGTATGAGTGGGGCTTTTTTCATTGCCTCATCTTCGGTCATCCCTTCATCCATCATTCCTTGAATCTGCTCCCTGTATTTTTTCTCAAAGAGGACATAGTATTTGCCGATGAGATGATCGCTTTTCATACCGGTGGATTCCGGCGTTTCTCCCCTGCCCCATTTTGTCCAGGCAAGCATCGACTTACACACATGTATACCACGATCATTGACCAGGTTGACCTTCACCACTTTTCTGCCATTGGCTTTCACAATCCTTGAGAGGGAATTTCCAAGAAGATTGTTTCGGATATGTCCCAGGTGCAAAGGTTTGTTAGTGTTTGGCGATGAATACTCAATGACAACAGGTTGAGTATCACTTATGGCCTGAATACCATAGTTTTCATCATGAACATAATTTATGAAGAATTCCTTCCAATACCAATCCTCGATAACCAGATTGAGGAATCCTTTAATGACGTTGAATGACTTAATTTGTGATATGCTATTTTTCAGGCATGTACCGATTTCTTCGCCGATAATCTGTGGCTGTTTGCCAGCTATTTTTGAAAAAGGAAAAACAACGATGGTGAGATCACCATCAAATTCCCTGTTGGTTTTCTGAACAAGGATAGTTTCAGGATCCATATTTTTTTTATATAAGAATTTTACTGCCTGACAGGTTTTTTCGGTCAATAATTGTACGATCATTAGTATAATATTGATAAAGCAAAATTAGAAGATTTTAGATTATGCTGAGTCCATTGTGATGAGGGAAATCAAGATTTCGGGCTAAAGCCCATTATTTATTTCACTTCTTTTTTCCCAGGACTGAAGTCCTGGGCTATTTACTATTGCGATGATCAATAAAATTTCGTATCTGTGTTGTTAAAATATTAACAATAAAACACTGTATAATTATTTGGTTTTACCATATTTTTATACATTTGTCAAATGCTTGCACATCCACAATATAACGCTTCATTTTGATTGACTTCTTCGGGAAAATTAATTACAAAATATTATCAAACAGCTAATTATAACAACTAAGAGCGAAAGGGGAAATATGATAAAACATGAACCCTATAAAATAAAATCTATAAGGAACATTCAATTCAAGAGTTTATCCGAGAGAAAAAAACTTTTAAGGGGTGTTAATAATAATGTAGGATTATTGCCGGCCGGACATGTTGCTTTCGACATGGTTACACAGGGCAGTTCTGCTATGAGCCAGGAACAGGTAGGTAATCTTTTTGTTGGAGATGAGGCTTATGCAGGAGCCAGAAATTTCTACAAATTAAATGACGCAGTCAAGGATGTGACCGGCATACGGCATATTTGTCCCATACACAATCTCTTCGGGGGTTTTAAACTGCTCTGTTCTGCCCATATTTCAGACAAAAAAATAATAGCCGGCAATACTACAGTTCCATTTGATAGTGCTCAGGCTTTTGGCGGCAAATGTTTTCAGCTCCTTTATGATGAAAATCGTATGTATCCCGGAAATATTGATGTAAAAAAACTAACCGGTTTTTTAGAGCAGAATAAGGGTCATGTTGCATTCATATATATTGACCTTCAAGGAGAAGGTTATCGTCCTATCTCTATTAAAAATCTGGCTACCATAAAAAAAACTGCGGAAACTTATCATACAAAACTCATCCTTGAAGCCTCCTGTATTGCCGAATCGGCATATTATATCCTCCGGCATGATGAGTTTTATAAAAACAAGACTATCAGCGAACTGATAAAAGAAATAGCCGGCTATTGCCATACCTTGCTTTTTGATGCAGGTCAGGATGCCATGAGCAATGTCGGCGGCTTCTTAGCTACTGACATTGAGGAAGATTATGAAAAATATCAGAATCTTGTTGTCGTATTCGAAGGGCTTCATACGTATGGCGGAATGGCCGGAAGGACTATGGAGGTCGTGGCCACAGGGCTTAGGGAAATGACTGATTTTCTTCATGCCGACTGGATCGATTACCAGGTGTCGGTACTTGCCGGAGTACTTGAGAAGGGTAAAGTACCATTCACCAGGGGATTCAATGGCGTTTATCTGAATTCGGAGAAATTCGTTTCTCATCCTGATATCGATTCAGCACATACATTATCGGCTGCTTTGTATCTCACTTCAGGCATTCGAGCGCATCTGGAAGGCAAATATCAAAGGAGGCATTTATTGCCTGTACTCATCCCACGCCGTGCGTTAATGAATAGCCAGATTGAGCAAATCGGCGATGCTATTGTTAATTTATATGAGCAAAAGGGACAGATCACGCCTCTTGAACTGGTAAATGAGCCGGTATTTCATTCCGAAGCCCACTTTGAATGGCTTGTACCTGAACTTACTGCCTATGACTTCACCTGTGAACATTATATCATCCATTCCATTGAGCATGTCGGCATGAACAGCCGGGAATACCGTCATAAATCGATGATTGAAGCCGGCTATAATACATTTCTACTGAAATCAGAAGATGTGACCATCGATTTTCTCACCGACTCAGGAACAAGTGCTATGAGTGTTGACCAGTGGATAGCTTATTATAAAGCAAAGGAGACGCCGGCGACACCGGATTCATACGGCGAAATCGTCGAAACTTCACAAAAGATATATGGTTACAAATATATCATTTTGACTCATCAGGGGCGTGCTGCCGAACATATCATGTCGCAAATGTTCATCAAACCTGGGGATTATGTGCCTGGCAATATGTACTTCACCACGACAAAACAACACCAGGAGCTGGCTGGGGGAACATTCGTGGATGTCATTGTGGATGAAGCACATAAAGCATCGTCGGAATTTCAATGGAAAGGGAATATCGATCTGGAAAAACTCAGCTCGCTATATGAAAAGGCCACCAAAGAAGGGAAAAAGATATCTTATGTTTCATTTGAGTTTAATGTAAATATGGCCGGGGGTCAGCCTGTGTCGATGAATAACATCAAAGAGGTTTACAAATATTGTAAGCCCCGGCATATTCCTGTATTTTTTGATGCAACACGTTGTGCCGAAAATGCCTGTTTCATCCAGAGGAAAGATCCGGTGTACCGCAATGTGCCTGTTGCAGACATACTTCTTGAAATGTTCAGCTATGGCGATGGCGCTACCATATCAAGTAAAAAGGATATGCTCAGTAATCTTTCAGGAAGTCTTTTGTTCAAGGATAATGAAGCCTGGTACAGACAAGGTCAGCGAATGCTCCAGATTTTTGAAGGCACTTATTGCAGTGGGGGCACTTCTGCAGGCGATATGGCAGCTCATGCCCAGGGTCTCAGAGAAATGGTTGATGACAGATACATAAACTCCCGTATAGAACAGACAGCTTATTTGGGGAAACTTCTTCAGGAGGCAGGTGTTCCGATAGTTCTTCCGTGGGGAGGTCATGCCATATTTGTGGATGCCCGGCAGTTTCTTTCACACATCGATCAGGACCAGTTCCCTGCTCAAAGGCTGGCGGCGGAAATATTTATTGAAACGGGAGTGAGAGCTATGGAACGTGGGAACGTCAGTAAAGGACGCAATCCTGCAACGGGGCAGAATTACCGGCCTGCCCTGGAACTGGTTCGTTTAACCATACCACGCCGTGTCTACACACGTGATCATATGAAAGCTGTCGCTGAAGGGATAATAAATCTTTATAAAAATCGGCATACTTTAAAAGGTCTCCGTCTCACCTACGAGCCGGATAAACTCCGATTTTTCCAGGGGCGGTTTGAGGAGGTTTAACCCCTGGTTCATCTTGTTTACTTAAAGAAAAAATTTTCGAAATTTGCTCAGGAATTTTAAAAATTTACCTTTGCAGAGTGAATTCTATCGTCAGTGGGATAACAATAGAGGTTGCAGGTCACAGGTTGCAGGTCGCAGGTCATAAAATAAAATTTATATGAAAAAGAATGTCATCATCATCGGCGCTGCCGGAAGAGATTTCCACAATTTCAACACCTATTTCAGGAACAACGAGGGCTATAACGTTGTTGCATTCACTGCTGCGCAGATCCCTGATATTGACGGGCGGAAGTATCCTGCAAGTCTTGCAGGAAAAAAACAGTATCCAAAAGGAATTCCAATATTAGCTGAGGCAGAATTGCCTGATCTGATCAAAAAACTGAAGGTGGATGATTGTGTTTTTGCTTACAGCGATGTACCTTATGCAAGGGTTATGGGACTGAGTGCCATTGTTAATGCAGCGGGAGCAAACTTTATGCTGTTGGGGCCAAAAGACACCATGGTCAAAAGCACAAAGCCGGTGATTGCGGTGTGTGCGACACGTACAGGTTGCGGCAAGAGCCAGACCTCCCGCCGGATCATTGAGCTGCTGATGGAACAAGGATTAAAAGTTGTGGCTATACGACATCCAATGCCATATGGTGACCTCGAAAAACAAAAAGTGCAGCGGTTTGCCACCCTTGCCGACATGGTGAAGCACAAGTGCACCATTGAAGAGATGGAAGAGTATGAACCCCATGTTGTCAGAGGAAATGTCATTTATGCAGGAGTTGACTATGAAGCCATTCTGCGCGAAGCTGAGAAAGATCCAAAGGGATGCGACGTTATCCTTTGGGATGGGGGCAACAATGATTTTTCGTTTTACAAACCGGACTTGTCAATAACAGTAGTTGATCCTCACCGTCCGGGTACGGAGGTGAATTATTATCCCGGCGAAGTCAACCTACGGATGTCGGACGTGGTGATCATCAATAAGATGGACAGTGCCTGTCCGGATGGAATCCAGGTAGTAAGGGAAAACATCGCCAGGGTTAATCCAAAGGCTGTGGTCATTGACGCTGCATCACCAATCAAGGTCGACGATCCTTCTGTCATCAGAGGGAAACGTGTTCTGGTTATTGAAGATGGCCCGACACTGACCCATGGAGAAATGAAAATAGGCGCCGGTATTGTCGCCGCGCGCAAATACGGTGCAGCTGAATGTGTTGATCCCAGACCTTTCATCGTCGGGAAACTGGCCGAAACATTTTCTATTTATCCGAACATCGGACACTTGCTGCCGGCAATGGGCTATGGCAAACAGCAGATCAAGGACCTGGAAGCCACCATAAAAAAGACAGAATGCGACTCAGTCATTGTAGCCACTCCCATCGATCTGAGAAGGATTGTAAAGATCACCAAACCCAATACCAGGGTATATTATAATCTGCAGGAGATTGGTGATCCAAACCTGACAGATATACTTAAAGCTTTCATTAAAAAGCATAAGATCGGGAAGTAATCATTTTTTCAATAAATATTAACATCACGTCTTCTTACCTCCTTTTTGCAATACTTTTGAAGATTATTAAAGATATAGGAGAAAGCTAATTGCATTATTCTTAATTATCAGCAATTTAAAGCAATGGTTTTCCAAAGAAATCCTGTACATTTTATTAACTTCCAATGATCCTATGAAAAATCGGAGCCTGGTTTCCATCACTGATTTCACCAAGGAAGAGTACATCCGAATCCTTGATCTGGCAGAAAAGTTTGAGAAAAAGCCCATTCAAAATCTTCTCAGCGGTTACGTTGTGGCGACGCTCTTCTTCGAGCCTTCAACGCGAACCAGGTTGAGTTTCGAAAGCGCTATCTCGCGGCTGGGGGGCAAGGTTATCGGATTTTCGGATTCTTCATCGACCAGTGTATCAAAAGGTGAATCACTTAAAGATACCATACTGACTGTTAGTCGTTATGTTGATCTTATAGTGATGCGGCATCCAAAGGAAGGAAGTGCCCGCTTTGCCAGCGAAGTATCTCCGGTGCCCATAATCAATGCCGGCGATGGCGCCAACCAGCATCCCACACAATGCCTTTTGGATTTGTATTCCATTCGTAAAACACAGGGCAGGCTGGATAACATCAGCATTGCATTTGTCGGGGATCTCAAATATGGTCGGACTGTTCATTCATTGGTTATTGCACTTAGCCATTTCAATGCCACATTCTATTTTGTTGCACCTGAAGAGCTGAAGCTTCCGGGTATTTTCAAGGATTATATTACGGGCCACGACCTGAAATTTCATGAATTTACAGAGCTCGATGAAGTAATACGAGTTGTTGATGTCATCTATATGACCCGCATCCAACAGGAAAGATTTGCCGATCCGATCGAATATGAGCGTGTAAAACATGTTTACAATCTGAAAGCCGAGATGCTCAGGCAAACCAGGAAAAACCTCAAAATACTCCATCCCCTGCCGCGTGTTACTGAAATCAGCGAGGATGTGGATGACACATCACAGGCTTATTATTTCGACCAGGTTGAGAATGGCGTATATGTCCGTCAAGCATTATTAACCTCAATACTCGGAGTAAAATAATGGAAACCAAAGAACCCAGAAAAGAATTACAGGTATCGGCCATTGAGAATGGCACTGTCATCGATCATATTGCTGCTAAAAGTCTGTTCCAGGTGTTGAAGCTGTTACATCTGGAAAACTATGAAAATCAGATTCTATTCGGTACCAACCTCGACAGCAAGAAGTATGGAAAAAAAGGGATTATCAAAGTTGCGGGTAAATACTTCAAGATGGAAGAAATCAATAAAATAGCCCTTGTTGCGCCGACTGCCACATTTATTGTAATCAAGGATTATCATGTCCATGAAAAGACTAAAGTCGAGATACCTGATGAAATTTACCAGATTGTAAAATGCTTCAATCCGAACTGTATCACCAATCATGAAAGGATTCCAACCAGGTTTCATGTGATTGATAAAAAGGACCTTAAGTTGCAGTGTCGCTATTGTGAAAAGATCACAGAGCGGGAGGATATGGTGTTTATTTAAATTCCAAATTACAAGCACCACATTTTAAATAAATTCCAAATCCCAAGCACCAAATCCCAAATAAATCACAAATCCCAAAGTTCAAATACCTGAAACATTAAGTAAGGTGGGATTCTTTGATACTTTATTGAATTTATATGTAATAAGGCTTTGAGATCCATCTTATTTTCATGGATGCCATAGCTCCGGCAAATAGCTGCACAATATTTCCCACCTTAAACCTTCTCCCAAATTATTCCAACTCTGGTTGAAAATTTAAAATAATTCAGGTTAGATCTTGACTCTTTTAATATATATTATATACCTTTAGTGGTTTGAAATTTACTATAAACCATTGTTTTTTATATTTCTGCCGGATAATTATTTTTCTCGAAAAGAGCGCTACCCAATGATGAAACAACGCTATTGCAGAACATTTAATATATTATCCTTATGAAAACTATTACTCTTTTGCTCTCAGCCATGCTTCTGAGCTGGGTAGTATATTCCCAGCACCCCACAGGTTTCATGAACTGGCAGTACCTGGATCCTTACAATCCGGATTATGCGCCAGGTGAATTGTTGGTGAAATTCAAGGATGATGTGCTCATCCAGGCCCATACAAAACAAAATGTCGTTCAGGTGGGAGTTGCCTCTGTCGACCGACTCCTTCAGGACTACCGGTCCGAAGGGATTGAAAAAGTTTTTCGCGGCGAACAAAAACGGAACGGGCGGCAGTTTATCACTACTTTCAACGGGCAGGTGAAGGAGATGCCCCAGCTTTTTAATATCTACAAGCTGAAGTTTGATCCTCAGACAGATATTAGATTGCTGGACTCTTTGCTTTCCAAAGATCCGGCTGTGGATTTTGCTGAACCAAACTACTATTATTACACTATGATGGCGCCTCCCCAGTTAACACCCAATGATCCCTTATACTCTGAACAATGGTATTTGGCAGCGGTAAATGCCCCTGCTGCATGGGATTCCACAACCTGTGATACAACCCAGGTCATCGGCATCATTGATACCGGTGTGGACTGGGATCATCCTGACCTGACACCAAACATCTGGACCAACTGGGATGAGGTGCCTGGCAATGGCATTGATGACGATATGAATGGTTTTGTGGATGATATCCGGGGCTGGGACTTTGTGAACATCGAAAACAATCCCAACGATGATAACGGTCATGGTACCCATGTGGCCGGCATCGCAGCAGCCAAAGGCAATAACGGAACTGGTATTGCCGGGGTGGCCTGGAATGCACAGATCATGCCCATCAAGGTACTGCAGAGTTCAGGGTACGGCACGGCTGACCATGTTGCTGCCGGAGTAAATTATGCCCGGAATAACGGGGCTACTGTGATCAACTTAAGCCTAGGCAGTTATGGTGAATCCCTTACCCTGAAATCAGCCCTGGAAGTGGCATATAACTCTGCTTTTATTGTGGCAGCTGCCGGCAATGACGCGATGTGTATATGTTATGACAGTATTATCTGTGCTAATATGTATCCTGCAGCCTATTCCTGGGTAATGGGAGTGATGGCATCTTCTTCATCCGGGAAACTGGCAGAATTTTCCAATAAAGACAAGAGTGGACCTGTAGTGTCTACTCACCCGGAAGGATACAATTATGAAATCACTGCACCGGGTGTATCAATTTATAGCACATTTCCCAACGGAGGATACCATTACCTGAACGGGACTTCAATGGCAAGTCCGATTGTTGCGGGAGCAGTGGCCCTGATCAAAAGCCAGCACCCGGCATTCACAAATGAACAGATATTCATGCGGTTGATCCAGGGGGCTTCCGGGAATATCCTGAACATTGCCAACAGCATGAATATGCCGGAACCGCCACCGGATTTCTATTATATAAATAAAACAATCATTGATACATTGCCCGGTTGTGATAATGATGGTATAGCAGATGCAGGAGAAACCATCCGGATATGGATCAGCGTAAAAAATGCCGGAGGATATGCCGACAGTGTATGGTGCAAAATGAGATTGGGTCCTTTTGAGGATACCGCGGTTGCAATGATAACCGACAGTACGGGTTTTATCGGTGACATGTCGAGCTATGCTACCTTAACCAACCAATCCGATCCCTTTGAAGTATATATCAAGCCCAATGTAGTGCATAAAAGACAAATCGCTTTTCAATTTCTTATTGGCGCCATCAATTCATCTGATACCTTAACAGAATCTGTTTTTATTGAGGTATTTAATGGAGAAGAAATATCCGGCAACATTTCTGACACCCTCACGCTTACACCCGACAAATTATGGATAATTACAGGTAGTTTCAGATTGACACCTTCGGGCGTTTTAAAGATACTTCCGGGCACCTATCTTGATTTAGTGAGTAAGATTGTAAATGATGGGAAAATCATCGCACATGGAACCGAAGATAGCATTATTCATATTTCCGGAAATGATATTGTCAGCGGATCCTATCGGGGAACATTAGATATGTCGTATGTCGATTTCAGAATGACATATACTGATTTTATGTCGGCTAATATAAGCAACCAGGATGGTAATATTTCGCACTCGAGGTTTAATTTAACGTCAGGATGGTATGGATGTTTTAATTTTTGTGGAATTAACTTTAGTCATTGCTTTTTCATTAACTGTACCGGCATGAATTGGTTTGATCGAGGTGTTCCGTGTCAATTTTCGAATTGTGTGTTTGATAATGTAAGTGTTACTGTGAATAGTTTTCTTATGTTTGTAAATCCAGGTACGAGAGTGGAAAATTGTGTGTTATCACGCTTTACCTGTATTTCATTACAAGCCGTCTTATACAAATCATCGATACTTGACAGATATCCAGACATTGCTTGTCGAGCCCCTGGTGGTTATTATGATACTGTTCAAAACCTGTATTGGGGGACCGCTGATTCTGTCCATATTTCAGAAAAGATCTATGATTTTTACGATGATGCTACATTATGTGAGGTTATTTACTCTCCTTATTTAACGGCTCCTTCTGATTCATGTCACGGGCATGTCTGGAAGGTCGAGGTCAATGGTATCGATCCTCAGGATGAACACCTGGACCCATTGGGTGCAGGCTGGGCCAGATTTGATGTGTATTTCAACAAGGCCATGGACACACTGTACACTCCGTTTCTTACCTTTGGTGTCAGGGAACCTTTTACACAGCATCTTGTCGCAAACTCAACCTTATGGAGTGCTGATTCCAGTATCTGGACTGCATGGTATAACATCGGGCTGGAAACAGGCGACGGCATCAATACGATCCGTGTGAGCGATGCCAGGGATACGGCCAACTGGGAAATACCGGTTGAGAACGAACGTTTCCAGTTCGTGATCCAGGCAGCGGGGTCGGCCTCTATCGAGTTTATTGCCACACCCGGTATCGGCAAGGTTGACCTGGAATGGCCGCCGGCAAGCACCGAAGATGCCTTGGGTTATAACCTGTACCGGTTTTATAAGGTCACCGATATCACCTTTTCAGATACACTACCGATCAACACCAGCCTGATCACCGATACCCTGTTTACGGATTATAACGTCATACCCGACACTACCTACTATTATTTATACAGAATAGTGGGGACCGACCTGGCGGAAAGTGATTATTCAAAAAAAGTGCAGGCTACACCGTTCAGCGCGGCCAACGGCGATGCGAACGGTGACATGGCAGTGAATGTGCTGGACATCACCACCATCGTGGCCTATATGCTCAACCAGAATCCACAGCCGTTCCTGTTTGATGCGGCCGATGTGAACTATGACGACCAGATCGATGTACTCGACATCATCGGTGTGGTTCAAATCCTCACAGGAGGAAAAGCCGGGTCAAAGAATTACCTGTATGCACAAACCAAACCCGCCTATATTTATTTTAAAGAACAATCTATCCGGCTGCAGAGCGAAGGACAGGTGGCCGCGTTTCAGTTTGAACTTTTAGGTGAGAACCTTGATGATGTTGTCCTGTTCCTGAACCTGGAAGGATATGAGTTTGCTTATGTGAAACAAGAGAACAGAATATTCGGTATCATTTACAGCTTTGTTCCCAGACAGATACCCGGAGGCATCCTGGATATTTTCCGGATGGCATCCTCCGGAAGCGACCTTCGGTTTGGAGAGGTTGTTGGAGGGGATATTAATGGCACTTATGTGCCGATCCTGAAAGGAGGCGAAATCATAGCAGTGCCCGGGGAATTCAGGATGGTCGTATATCCGAATCCCTTCAGCGGAAATACGCACATCAGTTACCAACTGCACGAACCGGCTTTTGTGGAGGTAAAGATCTATGCCATAAACGGCCAGCTTATCTCGACACTCGTTCAGGAGCAGCAACAGGCCGGAACGTATGAAGTGGTGTGGGATGGTAAAATAAATGACAACACTGCGCTTTCTTCCGGGATTTACTTTTGCCGGCTGGAGGCAGTGCCGGTTGACAAGAAAGGCGAATTCATCAGACAAAACAGAAAAATGATATTGATTAAGTAGATATCAGGAATTCACCTCTGTGCCCCTTTACGTCCTCTGCAGTAAAAAAATAACCGCAAAGGGCGCAGAGGGAGCGCAAAGGACGCAAAGAAATGATCGACAGCATGAAACAACCATATCATCACATTGCAAAGATTATTCTAATCATCCTGGTCATTTTAATGACAATGGAACTATATGCCGAGAATATCTTGCTCGTTCGCGATGTAAGTGGTTTAACGCATGATACTGTCTCGGTTGAGATTGAAATAAAGAATGATGATCCCTTTATTTCCTTCCAGTGCGACCTGATCTTTCCCTCTGTTTGTGTTTATGTTGATAAATCAGCTCAACTGACAGACCGTAAAGCCGATCATGTGCTGAATGCATCCCAAGTAACAACAAACCGGTTAAGACTATTTTCCTATTCTCTTAGCAATGCATTGTTCCATGGGGACTCAGGAATTATTGTAAGGTTTCAATTGCTCACCGGAGGCACACCGGGAACATACCCGATGGAACTTTTTGATTGCATTATCGGAGATACCAATTCTGCCAATATCCTCACTTCCATTGAAAACGGTATGATCTTCCTTGAATCTTCTTCAGTGGAGGAATTAAATCATGGCACAGCAGTACTCTTTGATCTATATCCCAATCCATTGAATGATCCTACGATCCTGGAGCTAGTCCTGAAGGAAGCTGCAACTGTGCGTTTGGAATTCCTAACTATTGAAGGAAGATATGCCGGAATTTATGAAATCGGGTCATTATATTCTGGCAAGCATGAGTTAGAGTTAAATAAATCACTACTCCGGCGAATTTGCTCCCGGAACGGCATATATTCATACCGGTTAGTATTACAATCAGAAAGCCAACAGTTTACAACAAATTCAAAAAAAATCATTGTGATAAAATAATATTTCCCCGCATGAAGAAATATATACATCCTTCAGCAGCTATAAAGATAGTTTTATGTCTTTGGATTATTCCCATGATATCGCATGGTGATAATGTTATGGAGTTTGTATCCACGACAACCGGTCCAAACCAAAATGTAACCATCCAGGTGAAGATCACCAACGACGATGACTTTGTGGCGTTCCAGTTTGAAATGCTGTTGCCTGAGGAATATACCTATGTGGCCTCCTCTGCCCAATTGAATCCGAACAGGGTAATGGATCATGTTTTACAGGATACTCTTTTCCCTGACAGAAAATTACGGATATTCGGGTATTCGCTCACAAACACACCTTTTTCCGGTGATACAGGGACGATTGTCACCTTCCAATTTCATACCGGTTATGATCCCGGATCATATACCTTAAGCTTTCAAAATCCGGTAATTGGAGGTGCCGGTTCCACCAATATTCTCACCGGGGCCATACAGGGAATCCTTGACATTCAGTGCCCGGATATTACCTTTACTGCGGATGCCATCGATTTCGATGCAATACCCTTAACCGACAGCACCGACAGGATATTAACCATATATAATACGGGCAACCAAGATCTGTCAATTCAAAACATCACGTTTGACAGTCCCTACTTTTTCGTGGCTGGATCCTCTTCTTTTACAATCCAGGGAGGACAAAGCAGTGATGTCACCGTCCGGTTCCTATCGGTGATCAAGGGAAATTATACGCAACAAATGACCATCACTTCAAATGACCCAGATGAACCATCTTCCGCCATTACCCTCACAGCTTACGCTTTTCCGGTCAATGAGATACATACGGGCAATGTCTTTGGCTACTCCGGCAAACAGGTAACGCTGAATTTTTCCATTAACAACATGGAACCGTTTGTCGGATTTCAATTCGATCTGTGCTTGCCATCTCCGCTGACCTATATATCCAATTCGGCGGCACTTTCCCCACGCAAGGCCAACCATACGGTTTCTGCAAACATGGTATCAGCCCATGTATTGAGAGTCGTGGCCTATTCGCAGGACAATCAGACGTTCAGCGGAGATGACGGAGACGTGTTATCATTGGGTTTTGATGTGTACGGACTGGGCGGTTACTATGGCCTTAACCTGGAGAATGTATTGATTGGGGATATCTACGGACAAAATTGTATCTCGGCCTTTTACAATGGCACACTTGAAATTGCTGCCCCCGATATCCATTCATCCGGCAGTCTGAACTTTGAAGATGTGTCAGTAATGGATACAACCTCTTCCTTCTTAACCGTGTATAATGTTGGTTCGGATACACTAACGATCACGAGCATTCAGTTCTCAAACAATCATTTTTACACGGATATGACGTTCTCTGTTAATGTTCTTATTAATGACAGTACTACTATTCCCTTGTATTTTCACAATTCCACCAAGGGTTCCGACCAGGGGCAGATGAAAATTTTCAGTAATGATCCTGATGAGTACCCATATATCGTTAATCTAACCGGATATTCCTTCCATCCTAATTATCTTATCGTTGAAGATGCAATAGCCAATTTTACAGGTGAAATCCAGATCAAGATGAGTACAGATAATTACGATGAATTTGTTGGTTTCCAGTTTGATCTTCAGTTTCCGGATATATTATCTTACATACCAGGTTCCGCAACTTTGACTAACCGGGCACAGAACCATTCCATTTATTCATTCTTGATTGATTCAACTCATCTGAGGATTTTTGCCTATTCGATGCAACAAAAGAAGTTTCTTGGTAATTCCGGATCAATTGCATATTGTAGATTTATGGTAAACACTGATCACGCGGAAACCTATTCTTTGAACCTTCAAAATACAATTCTTGGAGATCAAAATTCGGAGAATATCCTGTATGCAAGTGAAAATGGACAATTGGACATTCTTGATCCTGAGAATTATCAATTAATAGATATTTCTGCAGGATGGAGCGGTATCTCCAGTTATATTCAACCAAATGACAACCTGCTTGTGAATATTTTTTCATCAGTGGTTTCAAACTTAGTAATTTTAATGGATATGGCTCATGTTTATTGGCCAAGCCAAGGCATTAATACCATTATCTATTGGGATTCACAGACAGGTTATAAAATAAATGTAACTAGCACTATTCAGCTTGTAATGATTGGTAATACGGTATCGGATAAAACCGTCCATCTCCCGGGAGGGTGGTATATTTTACCTGTTCTTAGTCAAGGTAATGTTTCAACTATGCAGACAGATATTTTAAGTAGTTTAGGTGATACTTTGACTATTGTAAAAGAAATTGCGGGAAATAAAATATACTGGCCAGGCCAAAATATCTATTCATTACAATATCTAAAATCCGGAAAGTCATACATGATTCACACTTCTTATAATTGCTTAATTATTTATCCGGATAGCTCTCAATTCAAGTCAATTTGTGATTCTGAATCTGAACATTTTTCGGGTTTCAATTTGTATAAAGTAACCCCCACCCCAAATTCACATATCATAGCCGTTAGTAAAGCAGTAATAGCTGAGCTTAAAACGGATGACGTCATCGGATGTTTCACACAATCAGGTATTTGTGGTGGCTCGTTTATGCTACTGGAAAAAACACAGAATATTGCTATGACTGTTTATGGTAATGATCCAACTTCAGAAGTCCAAGATGGATTTTATGAAAATGAAACAATGAATTTTAAGATTTATCGTCCTTCAACAGGTGAAGAATTCTGTCTTTTCCCAAGTTATGATAAAGATTTACCGAACTATAACGGAAAGTTTATCACTAATGGTTTGTCAAAAATCAAGGAGGCATTTTTATTAAACATTAAAGAGAATGAAAGTCCTTTTGGTTTAATACACCTTTTTCCTAATCCTGCAAAAAATTATTTAACTATTTACTTCAAAGACAAAATCGATGACGAAATACAACTTGAGATTTTTTCTTTAGAAGGTAATTCTGTCAAAAATGTTGTACCTATAAATATTCAGAGCTTTCAGCTCGACGTAAGAGATTATAATGCCGGAGTTTATATTTTTAAATTTACAAGCGGAGGAAAAAGCTACGCAAAAAAAATGATTATCAATTAACACCAATTCCAATTGGTTCAAAAAACCGGATAGAACATTACATTAGACAGTGTTTGGAATCTTATATCACTATTAACTAATGCACCTGTCAAGACAGAGGATATGGTGTTTATTTAAATTCCAAATTACAAGCACCAAATCCCAAATGAATTCCAAATTACAAGCACCAAAATCCAAATAAATTCCAAATGACAAACTTCAAATACCTAAAGCATTAGGTTAATGGAGAATTCTATGGTCTCAAGTGAATTTCTCTTTAATAAGACTTAGAGATCCATCATATTTTCATACTTTTGTTGCGGAGAAATGCCGGAGTGGTCGAACGGGACTGACTCGAAATCAGTTGACCTGCTTATGTGGGTCCGGGGGTTCGAATCCCTCTTTCTCCGCCAACGTCATAAGTCATTTTACTTTCTGTCAGAAACTCAACGGGAAAGAATTTCTTCTCTTGTATAAATCGACCTCATAGGATATCTTGATTTCGTGCGATCCGATATTATATGCCCTGACATCACCCAGATATGAGTCGTATGAATAACCTAACCGATATTTAGAATTCAATTTAAGTTCTGTAGTAATGACCACAGAATTCGTAGCTGATTTAAAAGATACTCCGACCCATATCAGATTTTTCAGCATGACGGCTGAATTGAAATCAAAGCTGAACGTTCCTTTATCAACATATTTAACCAGTATTGAAGATTTATAAATGACATTTTTTCCGAAGCGAATATATCCTCCGATATAGGTATAAAAATGATATCCTAGTGAACTGAAGTTAGTACTATTTTCTGAACCTGTTTCTGCAAAAGCCCTATCAAACAAGTGTTTTGAAGATAATCCCACAAAAAAGTCATCACCTATACCTCAAAATAGTACTTGCTTTTGGCTTTAAGTCTTCGTATTTTAGAAGGCTGAATATTTCATCATCAACCCAAAGATTATGAAAATCAAAATCACTCTTCTTTTAATCCTTTCCATTGCATCTATGACGGCATTTGGTCAACGTCCAACAATTGAATTAACCTTCTCGACTATTGACAGTGCTTCCTATGTTCAACTCGACAGCATCAAGGTTATGAATCGCACCCAGGGAGGAGATACTGTTTTGTATTACCCAGATACAGTACTTACGATCTATAATGTTGGTTTCAATGAAAATCTGATAATGTAAATAAAAATATCCAACATTAATAATATAAACGTCTGTATCTCCTTTTCTGTAATTGCTGGGCATCATAGCTGATCCTGATTTCATGTGTTCCGATGCTATAATGTTGAATATCACTAAGATACGTGTCATATGAATATCCGATTCTAAGCTTTGAATTCACTTTTATATCTGTCATAAAAACAAAAGAGTTATGATTTGACCGGTAAGAAATCCCTATCCAGAAGAGATTGTAAACCATTAGGCAGGAATTGGCATCAAACCCCCAACTGCCATCATCAACATATTTAATCAATATAGATGGCTTGTATATAAATTCCTTTCTTATATTGATAAATCCTCCGATATACAGGTACATATTTTGATTAAGCAGCAATGGTAAATTTGTGTTAATCTTGGTCCAATCAGCAAAATATTTTTCAAAAAGGTGTTTGGTGGAGAATCCTGCAAAGAATTTTTCCTTGTAGTAATAAATTCCAAAATCTGCATCGGGCATGATCCTGGGCTGTGGCTGTTCGAGCAGGTACCAATCATCCATATCTTCCATCTGTAATCTGTCCCAGTCAATTACAGTTTGCTTAAAACCGAATTGCAATCCGAACGATAACCTTGCATCAGGCATTTCAAGGATGTAAGCATAGGTCGTAAATAGACCGAAATCTAAGGCCGGACCCAACCGGTCGGTATAGATATACCCTCCAATGCCAACTTTTTCACTTTTAATAACCGTTTGGAAGTCAAAAGTAATTGTATTGGGAGCACCTCTCACTCCTACCCATTGATGCCGGTCAGTCAGGTTAAAAGTCAGCTTCTCCTGAGTTCCTGTAAATGCAGGATTCAGGATATGGTAATTGTTCAAGTACTGGTAGTAAAAAGCATCCCTCTGACCGAAAGCAATGACTGTAAGGAACAGAGCCAGTTGAAGTAATAGTAGCTTTTTCATATGACTTCGATTTATATACTGTTTGTTGTTTCTTTATCATTTTTAATCCTGGTATAGAAATACCCATCCTTTGTAAAATAATCTATGATCTGATAGTGAGATAAAATAGTAATAGGTTCCGTTAGGTACCATGAAGCCTTCTTTGTTTTTTCCTTCCCATCGCACCGTTGCATTATCATAATGTTCGAATTCTGCTATAATGGTCCCCCATCTGTCCATGATAATGACTTGATTATCCGGGAATAGTTCGATTCCTTTTAGTTTCCAGAAATCGTTCTTGCCATCAGCATTAGGAGTCAATGCATTATAAATGATAATTGGAGGTCCCGGAAAGTCATCCTCATCAAGCACGTACATGATGACCTTTGTCGTACTGCTTAATGACGGATTACCATCATCATAAATGGCATAAGAGAATTCGTCGATACCAATGAAATCCTCGAGGGGGCTGTATAAAATCGCCCTGTCTGCTATTATCTTACTGGATGTCCCATGCATAGGCTGCGTGACCAGCTCAAAGTCAATAATTTGTCCATCCGGATCATAATCATTCGCGAGTACGGCGACTACTTTTGGAATGTTGACGATCGTTGAATCGTAATCTATTACAGCTACAGGTGGGCTGTTATAGTAAAATACCGTAATATACACAGTTGCAGTATCACATTCACCTGTGTAATCGCATAGTTCATATTCAAGGCTGTCGATTCCAATAAAGTCATTATCCGGTTGGTAAATTAAGAAACTGATGGCATTAGTCATTATCGCCAGACCATGTTCCGGATCCCTGATAATAGTTGCAGATGCTGATCCATTGTCGCTCTCGCAATATTTATCGTTACCCAGAATATAAATATCCACCGGCACTTCATCAGGAGTGGAAGCATAGTCATCCACAGCCACCGGGTCACTCTGTACAGTTACACTGAAATGGCATGTGGATGTGTTTCCATAGATATCCGAAACCGACCATACTACAGTATTGGTTCCTACGGGATAGATTCCACTGGCATCGCCGGTGCCATTCTGACTGTTAGTGACCTTATCAATCTGGCAATTATCCGATACTTCAGGTGTAGGTATAGTAACATATCCTTCGCATGCTCCCTGTTCGGCGAGACCATTGATGTCCTGGCATGAGATTTCTGGATACTCGTTGTCGATAACCGACAACAATTGTGAACAGGTAGCTGAGTTGCCGTAATTATCAATGACTGTCCATGTAATAGTACAGGAACCGACCGGGACCTGACCGTCAGGGAACAATGCAAGGAAGTTGTTGAAAACAGTGTCGATACCGCAGTTATCTGTCACAGAAGAAGGTGATCCGAGTAAAGGATTGAAAGAGAAGCATTCACCAGGTTCAGTATTGGTTACAACGGGTGCCGGGCAGTTAATTGCAGGTGCCTGATCATCTGTTATTCCGATTGTCACTATTCCCTGAGCTTTGCATCCGTTTGCATCACTGATAAGATAATTATAGGTACCGGCAAGCATATCAGCGAAATAACCGGTATTGTTAGTATTTCCATTCAGAGTATACTCATAAGGCTCATTTCCGTTGGTTGCTGCCATGGTGACGGATCCGTCGGGTGTTCCCGGGCAGGAGGCGTTGGTGACTGTAGCGTCTATCGTCAGCACACTGAGGCAGATAACCAGATCTGAAACAGCCGGCGGACAGGTACCATCGTTGCCTAGACCGAAAGCGGTAAGGGTCAGAGTGACGCCTCCGGATGAAATGTCATCTATGCTTGGTGTGTATTCTGGATTCATAATAGTAGAATCATTGAAAGATCCCGTACCACTCGTCGACCAGCGCAATTCACTGAAATTTACTGCCGTTGCGCCATGAATTACATAAGTTACGCCCTCGCAGACCGTTGCATCCGCACCGGCATCAACCTCAACCCGTGGCAGGATTGTCAGGATTATGGTGTCGTTTATTGACTCGCAGGGTGGTAATGAGATAGCACTGAGGATCAAGGTGATGAGGCCTGTTTCTCCGGATCCGGGTGTATAGGTCGGGGATAAGGTGGTCTCATCGGTCAAAGTTCCGAGCCCGTTGTGTGTCCATAACAGACTGACAAAGTTGCTGGCAGCAGCGCCCTGTATCTGGAAACTATCACCTTCACACACGGAGTCATTGGAGCCTGCATAAACCTCGGCCAGCTTAACGATAGTCAGTTCCATCTGATCGCTTACAGCTCCGCAACTTCCGTTACCAAATGCGGTCAGGGTAAGGGTGACCTGCCCTGCAGCGACATCTTCCTGACCCGGGGTGTAAGTTGGAGCCAGAATGTTTGCGTTATCGAAAACACCTGTACCGCTTGTAGTCCAGAGGACAGAGGAAGAATTGATTACCATCCCTGACAGGGTATATGTTTCGGTTTCACAGATCTCGTCGTCGCTTCCGGCAGAGCAGATAGGTACCCCGGTAATTTCTATCATCGTCGAATCCATGGCATCCGGGCATAATCCGCCTCCTTCTGAAATCGCGGTCATGATGAGTGTGACCAGGCCGGTTTCTCCGGGAGCTGGCGTATAGATAGGCGAGAGGGTTGTTCCATTGGTCAGGGTTCCTGCTCCGTTGTGGATCCACTCTATGGATACATATCCGGTGGCGCTGGCATCGGGCACCTGGTAGAGGTCTCCTTCACAAATCGAGGCATCATTACCGGCGTAGGCAGTAGCTTTTTCCCAGATGGTCAGCACCATCTCATCGCTGGCAGGTTCGCAATTTCCGCTGCCATTGGCTGTAAGGGTAAGGATTACCTGACCAGCATTAATATCATCAGTACTGGGTGTATAGGTTGCATTAAGCAAGGTCTGATCATCGAAAGTGCCAGTGCCACTCGTTGTCCACAGCACAGAGGTCATATTGGAAGTGCCTGATAGGGTGTAGGTATCGGTTGAGCAGATCTCTCCATCAACGCCTGCATTGACCACAGGTGATCCTGTAATGATGATGGTCATGGTATCCTGAACTTCCAGACATCCGGAACCCATCGGGGTGGCCATCAATATGAGTGTGATAAGACCGGTTTCTCCTGTGTCCGGTATATAGGTGGGCGTCAACGTGTTATCTCTGGTCAGGATCCCTGCTCCATCGTGTGTCCATAATAATTCAGCATAGTCGGTGGCGCTGGCATCTGGCACCTGGTAGGCGTCGCCTTCGCAGATGGAGGCATCGGTGCCTGCAAAAACGGTGGCCTGTTTCCAGATGGTCAGTATCATCTCATCGCTGGCAGGTTCGCAACTTCCGTTGCCATTGGCTGTAAGGGTGAGGATTACCTGACCGGCGTTAATATCATCAGTACCCGGTGTATAGGTTGCATTAAGCAAGGTCTGATCATCGAAGGTGCCAGTGCCACTCGTTGTCCACAGCACAGAGGTCATATTGGAAGTGCCTGATAGGGTGTAGGTATCGGTTGAGCATATCTCTCCATCGATGCCTGCATTGACCACAGGTGCTCCTGTAATGATGATGGTCATGGTATCCTGAACTTCCGGACATCCGGAACCCATCGGGGTGGCCATCAATATGAGTGTGATAAGACCGGTTTCTCCTGTGTCCGGTATATAGGTGGGCGTCAACGTGGTATCTCCGGTCAGGATCCCTGCTCCATCGTGTGTCCATAATAATTCAGCATAGTCGGTGGCGACCGCATCGGGTACCTGGTAGGCGTCGCCTTCGCAGATGGAGGCATCGCTGCCTGCAAAAACGGTGACCTGTTTCCAGATGGTCAGCACCATCTCATCGCTGGCAGGTTCGCAATTTCCGTTGCCATTGGCTGTAAGGGTAAGGATTACCTGACCGGCGTTAATATCATCAGTACTGGATGTATAGGTTGCATTAAGCAAGGTCTGATCATCGAAAGTACCAGTGCCACTCGTTGTCCACAGCACAGAGGTCATATTGGAAGTGCCTGATAGGGTGTAGGTATCGGTTGAGCAGATCGGAGCATCAACGCCTGCATTGACCATAGGTGATCCTGTAATGATGATGGTCATGGTATCCTGAACTTCCGGACATGTTCCGGAACCCATCGGAGTGGCTAACAATATGAGTGTGATAAGGCCGGTTTCTCCTGTGTCCGGTATATAGGTGGGCGTCAACGTGGTATCTCCGGTCAGGATCCCTGCTCCATCGTGTGTCCATAATAATGCAGCATAGTCGGTGGCGACCGCATCGGGTACCTGGTAGGTGTCGCCGTCGCAGATGGAGGCATCGCTGCCTGCAAAAACGGTGACCTGTTTCCAGATGATCAGTGCCATCGTGTCGCTTATATTTTCACAATCCCCTCCTGCAAAGGCAGTCAGGGTCAGCATCACCATTCCGGAGTCAATATCTTCAACGCTGGGGGTGTAGGTGGCTGCCAGCAGCGTGGTATCGTCAAATGAACCGGTACCGTTTGTCGACCACCCTACAGCACCCATGTTTGTGGTTCCTGAAAGGGTATAGGTTTCATTAGAGCAGATCTGAGCATCATCGCCTGCGCTGACAAAAGGTGCTAAAGGTTCAACGATGTCGATGGTGGCCAGCACCACTTCGCAATCTGGATCATTCAGGTCGCGAATTATAACCTCATAAGAAGCAGGAGCAAGTCCCGTGAAGAGGCCCGATGACTGCCACGGGAAGCCGGTAATACTGTATTCATAACTGCCTGAGCCGCCGACGGGATCAGTGACTGTTATAGTGCCGTCATTCGCATTGAAACAGGTCACATTAGTATAATCGACTGTTGCACTGAGCATTCCGGGCTCTGAAATATCAATAGTATCAATAATGGAGATACAGTTTACGACAATGGCATCTCTTATCTGTGGAATGTATATCCCGGGAGCCAGGCCATTGAAGAAGCCAGCGGTCTGCCAATTGGTACCATCTATGCTGTAATCATAGGTGCCGGAACCACCTGAGGCATCAAAGATCGTTATCGTTCCGTTGTTGCCCCCATTGCAGGTAGCAGGGGTGAAACTATATAATGCCTCCATTGGCGGTGGCTCGGTAATGGTAATATTGCCCCCGGTCGTACAGCCATTGATGTCGAATACAGTATAACCGTAGTCACCGGCATAGAGATTTTCGAATAAGCCGGTCTGGTTGGATTCACCGTTCAGTGTGTATGTATAGGGTTCGATACCGCCCGAGGCAACTAACTGTATAAATCCGTCGTTATACCCGTAACAGGATACATTTACCAGGGCTGAGATGTTGATTTCAACCTGGAGAATCGCAAGGGTGACATTCGAAACGGCCGGTTCGCATCCTCCTTCAGCGCCCATGCCCGCACCGGTAAGGGTAAGAACGACACTGCCGATTAAAATGTCGTTATTTCCCGGTGTGTAAATGGGATGCAGCAGGGTAGAATCATTAAAGATGCCGTCGCCGCTGGTGGTCCATGACAGTGAGCTGATATTCTGTGCCCATGAACCTGCAAGGTAATAGGTGCTGTCGGAGCAGACCAGATCATTATCGCCTGCAAAGACATCCGGCGATTCAAGGATGATCAACTCTCCATAAACGGGTATAGCATCGCAGCTCGAGTCAGAATGCTGGATCACCTGCATCAGGTAGGTGCCTGGGCTATAGTTCCAGGCAATGGCAAGGGTATCTGCATCAGATGGTAATGTATCGGTAGTGCCTCCCGGCAGGGTGAGGAGCCAGGTATAGGTTGATCCTGCCGAACCGTCTACACGGTAGTAGCGGTCGGTACCTGCGCATACGGTGTCGAGCACAGGAATACCCTGGCCCGCCAGCCGGCCGGCAACCAGCAGCAGAATGATCAATCCTATGTACCTGATTTGTTTCACTATCTTTTATTTTTTACTCGTCGGATCATAGCGATATATTGGTGACGTAACCGGCCTCGGATTTACAATCAGTATCACCGGGTCGGAAGGAATATCGGTTATCAATCCTATTCCGTTGGTCACCGATGTTATCCAGTAAGTGGTCGTCACTACTGGATTTTCCTCCGGTACGAACGTGTACGGGGTCTCATGGATGTCATCAATCATCCAGGAGTTGGTTCCATCCGTATAAGTGATGCTCCAGGGTCCTATTCCTCCGGTGATATCGACAGTAAGCGAGGCCGTATCATTCTCGCAAATAGGCTCAGGGTTCTGGAATGATCCATATGAATAGCCCGGAAGCACTTCCATCTTTCCTATCTTTGAGTTATTAGTACAGCTATCGGCATCATAAGCAGTCACCTTGAAGAAGTAGATGCCTGTGGTCAGCCACATCACTGTAACGGTAGGCCCTGTATTGCCGCTCACAAAATACGCCTCTGCCGGGGGACAGTTGCCCGGAACTGTAGCAAAGTTGATGGTCAGGTCCTCATCTGAATATAATTCCCAGACATAGGTGTCTCCTTCCATCTGCACCACGCTCAGTTCAGTGGTCTGACCCTGGTACACAAAATTCCCCGTCTGGCCCATCGCCTGAGCCGTCAACAGCAGGAGCAACGCAGCTGCCACTGCCGAACGAAGAATTTTATGTAATAGTAGCTTCAAATTTCTTTTTGTTACTCGTTATGTGTTTCAGGTTGCACGTTGCAGGTTGCAGGTTGCAGCGGTACCTGAAATAATCTATTATATTATGTTTTCACTTCTAATCTCATTTCCCCCTTAAAAGTTGAATGTTGATTGTTCAATGTTTTGTATTTTTCATGACATAGCTCTTCCACCCCAATCTGTCAATGGTTTTTCCCATGCACTATTTCTCAAATATCCAATTGTAATCATTCAATTAATTATTAACTGTTGATTACTGATCACTCACTGTTAATTGCTCATTCTACAATGAATCAGCTTCACTACATCTCACACTCTACCCCTTCCCGTTCGCTATACAGCCAACAGGTCATGTTCACGGCAGAGTGAAATCCCCACGGTCCGGCCCGGCACATACCTTTACCTGGCGGTCCTTTGCAATGGTCCAGCGGATCCTCGGGCGGGCCATTCGCATGGTAAAGCGAATCTCTTGGCCATCCCCGGCACCCATGTCCATATTTACTATTATCCATACATAATCTAAATGTTTAGAGTTTCGTGTTACGCGTTTTGCGTTTCGTGTTGCGCGTAACCGCTCATAATTGATTGTTTAAATGAACAGGTTCATTCCCTTGAACATTGAATGCTGAACGTTCCCTTCCGGGCATACCTCTTGCATTCCCGCTCGCTAAACAGCCAGCAGGTTCCCTGAAATAAGAATATAAAATTCCCGGTCCAGCGCGTCCTAACGCATTGAGAGGTGGTCCATTTGCCCGTTCAGGCACATCGCCTGGCGGTCCTTTGCAATGGTCCAACGGATCCTCGGGCGGGCCATTCGCATGGTAAAGCGAATCTCTCGGCCTTCCCCGGCAACCTTGTCCATATTTGATGTTATCCATACATAATCTAAATGTTTAGCATTCCGCGTTTTGCGTACAACTCAATATTGAACATTGTAATGAAAATTCCATTTTGAATATTCAAATGAAGATTGAGTGTTCAATGTTGAATATTGAATGTTGAATGTTCCCACGCGCTTTCGCTCATAAAAACACATAATACGGCCGTTCTGCCGTATGCAGTAGAAACATACCGTTGCCAGGTTTGGCGATCGGGTATGATGAAGGGCTTTGTTTTCCATAACCTGAAGGATTTATGCCACACAGGTGGCGTTCATAATTCCTTCAGCCCGGGTACAACAATGACGTGCATCCCGGAAAGTCCGGGCGCTAAAGCCTCATGGAGATCCAGTATGGCTTTCGTCGTCGTTTGCCCTTGAGCTGCATGGTATTCATTTTCAATTAGCAACATGCATGCTTTTTCAACCTGCCTTTGCAAGCAGAAGCCCGGCTATGGCTATGCCACAGCCTGCCTTCCTTTTATGAAAAAGCAGTGCCCGTTACCCATTGCTCATACCTGCAGGTTAAGGAGCAACCGGGAGGAATGTGTTAGGAGCCACTCCTGTAACAGTTGGCCTCGGATCAACAGTTTGATCAGCATTATCCTCAAATGGTGTATTGACAAGACAGGTTGCATTATTGACATCATCCTGAAGAGCAGAATTTACTGCATCAACAGCCAGTTCAACAGGGAGTTGTGCCAACCCTTCCCAATTAGCATTATGCATAGTCAACCTTACATAAATTGATACTCCAGTAGAAGTATTTGTCAAATCAGTAAGAACATCTGGACTGGCATATATTCCATTGCCCGAACCAGTGGTTACATTATGATCATAAGTACCAATGGTATAACCCCAGTCTAAATCTGCTGTTTGGTTTCCCTGGAGGCCCGAAATCTGGAACTGTGGTGTGTATAATTCAGTAAAATTGGCCGCAATTACCTCATAGTATAAAACATTTGTTCCAAAATCATAGACAATGCTACCATCAGGTGCCGGAGCAGCCTGCCATACAGCTGACTGAACACCAGCGAAACATTGTGTCTCTACCACACCATATCCTGAAGGAGTTTGAGTTCCACCGGGTGTCATATTCATAATATCAACAACAAATGCATTGATAGGACGAATTGGGTACACTTTGACATTATTGGCACAACCAGCAGCTGGTGCATCATATTCAAGAGCCACAAAAAGAGTAGGAGGATCAGTTGCAGTTGGAGGAGTATTGGCTGCTAAAC
This sequence comes from Bacteroidota bacterium, assembly GCA_026391695.1. NCBI lineage: Bacteria > Pseudomonadati > Bacteroidota > Bacteroidota bacterium. Next base: position 10,337 of record JAPLDP010000031.1, on the reverse strand, counting down.
CATCTGAAGTCCAGGTGATGTTAGTAGTCGTGGGTGATGCGTCACCAATGGTAAGGTCCATATAGTTGGTTGCAGCTTCAACAACAGTTCCGCCAGCAAGCAACTCGATACCTGCAGGGCGGGCACCAGCAGTCATAAAAGTGGTCGAATTGGTAGCATACCAATAAGCGCTACCAAGAGCAGGGTTAATTAATGCCGAGTAATCATATGGCACACCAGCGATAGGATTTGCAGCTGTACCCGCGCAGTTTATTGGTTGAGGTGGTGAACCTCCAACGGCCTGAGCAAATACTTGACTAGTACCAGCTAATAAAGCCAGTATCAGAATGAATAAAAATTGCTTTTTCATAATTAATTGATTTTAAATTTAATGAATTAAAAAAATTTGTTTTTGATTGATTTAAAAGATTAAAGAGGGGAAAGAGGTTCGGGTTTCAGCAATCCGAAACTTCCCCCCGTGTCTGTCGTTGATTTCATTTTCTTCCTTTTTCATAGGCAATAAATTTTAATGGATACACATGTGAATAACTCATGTTAAGTGATTTTCTGTTTTGAGCGCTATTCCCGTAAGGTACTGTATATGAGCGGAAACCAGCACCCAGGTGTGTTTCATAGGCATATAGTTTTAGTTTATAATAGGATTCATAGTTTATGGCGTTTTGACCACATTCGGTCTGGGTTTGATAGTAATTGTCACCATTTGCTCCGCTGACAGATTGCCATTGCAATCTTCCAACCGATAATATAAATAGTGATCGATATCAGTGAAATACACACCATCAGCCGGGAATTCAATGTCACCATATTCAGAGGGTTGACCTGTCTGATCGGCAATGGCTGGTTTTGTAATAGGCAGATGTGCTTGTGTTGACGGATCGGGCGTTGGCGAAAAATCTATTCTCCAATGAAGTATAAGGCCATCATCGGCACAACAGTTATCGCTAAAATTGTTAATGACCGGATCAAGGTTAAAAATTGTATCCCCTTCGCTGAATAAATAGTATTCAGGCCGTGCGTAGGTCAGATCATCATATTCAGGAATGATGCCAGGTGTTGGGTTTGGATTGTAAAGCGCTGAATCAATGTTGTTCGCACAATAGCTTACAGTGGTGTAAGTAATGGTAAAGGTTGGCGGTACGTTATCAATGACGTTGATTATTTGATAGCAGGTGTCAGCTCCGGCTATATTGGTGGCTATCCATCTGATGGTTGTCATCCCCTGGGAGAAGGTATAGGGATCCGGCACAATTGGGCCGCTGCCCGAATCTGTGGTGGCGCCTGTCATCACCCAGGTGTAGGTGATGGGTTCCGTTCCTGAAACTAATGTCGGGAAACCGGGGCTTATAGCTGCGGTGCACAGGCTGGGATCAGTATTTTGCGTGATAGTCCCCGGGCAAGTAATTTCCGGCGGATCGTTAGGTGCCACAGTCACCGTAAAACTACAGGTGTCCGCATTTTCACAAGCGTCGGTAGCAATATAGGTTACGGTGGTCGTTCCGGTATTGAACTGGAATGGAACAGGGATCGTATCACTGCCGGAACCTGCAGTGGGAGCACTCATCGTCCAGGAGAGGGAAATACTTGCACCTGGGGTGCAATTGTCAGAATAAACCGGAGCAGGAAGTGTAACCGTGGCATAGGTCATGCCTGGATCTGCCATAATATTCAGATTTTCGGGACAGGAGATAACAGTCGGAGTATTGTCATCAATGGTAATGATCTGGGTTGCAGTTGCAGTGTTCCCGCAGCCGTCGTCAACGGTCCATATTCTTGTGATGGTACCGCCATTCGGGCAGCCGGGATCAGGAATAAGGGCGCTTTCTGTAAACACAATATCGTCAGTGACATAATCACTGCAGTTGTCAAAGGCTATGATATTGTCCGGAACAGCCGGCAGAGGATCTTCGCAACTGATGGCAACATCGACCGGGATATTGTAAAACACTGGTTCCTCATCATCAATTACCGAGATGGTTTGCGTGTAAACAAGAGGGTTGATATTTCCGCAATCATCGGAAGCTGTCCAGGTTCTCACTCGTATATAGGTTCCAAGGCAATCTCCGGGAGTAATATTGTCAGTTTCCAGGCTGATGGTAACGCCGGAGCCGCATTCGTCAGTAGCTGTTGGCGATAAGGCCAGCGCTGCATTCAGGGCATCAAAATCATCGCAGGCAACAGATACATCCAGAACACCGGCAACCTGATCCCAAACCGGAGCTACATTATCAGTAACCGTTATGGTTTGCGTGTATTGAATAGCATTGGTATTACCGCAGTTATCAGTGGCTGTCCATTTTCTCACCCGTGAGTAGGTCCCTAAACAACTGCCAGGGATTGTGACATCAGATACCTGGTTTATAGTAATTGTGATACCGCAATTGTCGGTTACTGTGGGAGCAAGAGCCAAAGCTGCATTCAAACCTGCAATATCTGCACACGCCAGGTTGCGGTTTAGAAAATTGGGAGTTTGATCCCATACCGGGGGTGTATTGTCAACAATTGTGATCACCTGGGTGAAAACTTCGCTCGTATTGCCACAATAGTCTGTAACCGTCCATGTGTTTGTGTAAATACCGGCCTGGGGACAACTGTCTGGAACAAATGACCCTGATATCTTCACTGAGTCAACATCAGGATCGCAGTTATCAAAAGGAATAGGCTCCAATGTCTGGGCTATAGCCAGGCTGATCTCATCATTGCATTGCAGTGTCACATTCAGCTCGCCGGGCAAGGTAAGCCAAACGGGAGCTACCGTATCTTCTACCGTTATAGTTTGTGAATCAGAAACAGTATTACCACAGTAGTCAGTAGCGCTCCAGGTACGGATGATCTCGCCGCATCCACCCACAACCGTATTAATAGTTTCATCGAATATTACGGTTACCGTAGGATCGCAATTATCGGTTACCGTAACAACAGGAACATCAGGTATTGCATCGCATGATACGGTAACATCAGCAGGAACCCCGGTAAGCACGGGAGCGGTATTGTCAATCACTGTAATTATTTGGCTGGCATGTGCGGGATTACCGCAATCGTCGGTAGCACTCCATGTGCGGGTAATCGTACCGCAACCATTTATAACATTATTGGTTTCGGAAAAAGTAACAGTGACCGACAAATCGCAATTATCAGTGGCTGTAACCGTGGACGCAGGAGGAATTGCATCGCATGATACGGTAGTATCCGCTGGTATACCAACCAACACCGGAGGTGTGACATCCTGCATCGAAATCACCTGCATGCAGCTGATGGAGTTGCTGCACGTATCGGTGGCAGTCCAGGTACGCTGAATGGTGTATGAGTCAGGGCATGAACCAGGAATGGTTACATCGCTGTAAGTAATGGCCGGGTTAGGATCACAGTTATCCGTAGCAATGGCTGTTCCGGTGTTTGTTGGATTAATGGACTCATCACAGTCAATACTGATGCTGTTTGGACAAGTGATGACAGGATTCGAATTGTCGTTGATGGTGATCACCTGGGTATATATACTGCTTGGATTTCCACAGTCGTCACTTACTGTAAAAGTATTGGTGTATATCCCTGAATAAGCACATGCTCCTGGCTCGAAAAGACCAGAAGTTTTTATTGGAACAAATGAAGTATCGCAATTATCGCTTGCCACCGGCATCAGCTCCTGGGCAGCGGCAAGACCTGCTGCATCACCGCAATCCAGTGTTACATCCAAAGCTCCGGCAGGTGTAGTCCACACCGGCGCTATATTGTCAATAATGGTGATTATTTGGGTAAATGGCGTTGTAACCGGATTGCCGCAAGCATCTGAAACAGTCCATGTGTTGGTATAGGTGCCGGCTTGAGCGCAGCCGTCGGGAATAAAACTCCCAGCTGTCTTAACAGGAGTCAGGGAAACTGTGCAATTATCGGTTGCTGATGGTGCAAGAGTTTGTGCATTTGCCAATCCTGCCGCATCCGAGCATTGCAGTATACAATCGAGGCTTCCTGCTAAGGTTGTCCATGCAGGAGGCATATTATCCTGAACCTGCACGACCATGGAACAAGTGGAGTCACAGTCCTCATCATTAATAACAGTAAGAGTTAATGTGAAGGTGCTGTCACAGTCAGAACCTGCTGTAACAGTAACATTTATTTCATTGGTTGGAGGATCAATGGCTCCATTGCCTGTAATACTCCAGGAATAACCAGCCATTCCAGCAGGCCCATTAAATATATTTCCGGAGGTGTTGGGGCATAATGAATCAGCGCCTGAGATCAGGCAGTCGGGTAAATCGCTGATGGTTATCGTACAAACATCGTTTTCTGGTCTGTCACAGCCATTCAGATCTATCACCCTCACCAAAGCAAAAACAAATATTCCCGATGTGTCTGTATGGACAGATATGCTGACAGAATTTCCGGAGGTAGTGGTGGTATCTAGTTCCGGTCCCCCATTCACTGTGTAGAAAAAGGTGTACGGTTCAGTACCATCAGCGCCAGTAAATATGACAATCGGTTCCGGATCATCAACACATACAGAGACTGATGAACTGAGGGTTGCTGTGGGTGAAGGTATGATGCTTAAAAATGCACTATCTACAAAAGGTGGACATCCATAACCATCCGTAACCGAAAGGTAATACCAACCGGCATTTGCCATAGTGACACGGGGAATTATGGAATTAGGAAGATTTGATAAAAATCCATCGGGCCCTGTCCATGAAAAATTAAAAGGAGGCAGTCCACCTTCGATATTGGCGTCCAGGTAAAGGGTATCCCCCTCACAAAGATCATTGCCATTGTTCGCCAAAGGATCAATAATTAAAGGAATAGGTGATAGGGTTCCAAAAGAAATATCGTCAAGTCCGAAATCATTTCCACCTGGTATTGTATTTAGGTTTCGTATCCTGATAACAGCAGTCGTTGCTGAACCGGAATTCCAATACGGAGTGCTGTAAAAACGAACCCAGTTTGACAGGTTCACCTCGCCTTCTGATGTCGGTTTGGGTGCGATATCAAGATCATCTATAGAACCGACAAGGGTTCCATTTACCTCAAATTGCAAAATAGCAGGAGCTACAGGATTAAGGTTCATCCCCCATGCACTGAAATAATAATCAGTATTGGGGTCAACACTTACTGTTTGCTGCCAGATAATTCTCTGTCTCCAATTACCACTTCCAGGTGGATCTTCAATAAGGGTAGTACTCCCATTTATCATCATGAAGTTTCTCTGTCCAACAGTATTGTTGGTATGATCCCTGCCATGAAAATCGGGGTGATAACCTGTATTTGTGCCTGGATTATACCAGGCACTTGTATTCACTGCATAATATCCTTCCGGCCATAAGCCAGTGAGTTGTGGATTAGGTGCGGCAGGATTATAATAAGCCTGATTCTGAGTATATTCCGTAAAAAAACTTGGAGCAGCAGCAACAAAATTCGTGAAATTACCATCAGTAACAAGCTCATTAGCAACACTTATATAAGCTGTCAATGAACAACCATCAGTATTGGTGACAGTGACACTATATATACCCACTTCATCTACCTGAATGGCTTGAGTGGTGGCCCCTGTGTTCCAGAGGTAACTACAACCGGAGGGGTACGCAGTTAGTACAATTTTACCCGGAACTGAACAGTAATCAGCTGTAATGTTCGCATCCGGTATTGGAGCCATCACAACGGTAACTGTATCACTTCCAGGGCAGTTGGTCTGAGTATCTACATAAGTTACAATGTAAGAAGTAGTCTGGGCCTGGGAAACCCCTGTGGGATTAATATCTGTGGACGTAAATCTAGGTGGGTCTGATGTCCATTCACAGGAAGGTAATGGAGAGGTACCGGTAATGGTTACGTTGTCTATGGCCCAATAATAATCATTTGTTGCAGTGTATCTGAAACGAATGTAAAACGTCGGATTATTAATATCTGCACTTAAATTTATCGTTTCATGTCGAAAATTATTTGCTGCACCTCGTGTAGTATTAAAAGTTGTATTGACAATCCAGGTTGATCCATTTGTTGAGACTTCGATGTATGCAAAATCATCACTGTTACCCCTGTCACGATAGTAATGCCAGAAATCAAGTTGGAGGGTAGTATATCCAACTGTATTCATAGCCGGAGATATTAAAAAAGTTCTTGTTGTTCCACCACCCTGAGCCTGACTATTTGATAAATAAAACTGGCTGTTATCATTAGAATGGAAAATCACCCCATTGTAATTATACCCGTCAGGTCGAAGCGTCCAGGCTGCATTGGCTGGTGTGCCTCCTGTTGAATTATTCTGTGTTGTCCAGTTATTTGTAGCCGCATTAAAGTTCTCAGACAAGAGTACCGGAGGTTTCGTTGGACCAAGGTTTGACGAGGAGAATAAGTCGAACAATTCTCCAGGGCAAACCTGTGTTTCTGAAGCGGAAACAGTGACCACCGGTGCGGGTATCACGACAACAACTATGTTTACCGGATCGGGATTTGTACACTCAGGGGTTGATAATGTATAGACGTATATAACCGGGATGGAATTGGTGGTTGTATTGATGAGCGTTTCATTAATGCTTCCAACTCCTGATGCTGCAGGATTCTGGATTCCCGCCACAGCCCCTCTTGTCCACGCGAAGATGGTTCCTGCAACAGGGCCTGAGGGTGTATAGGAAAACAGCGATTGACTGCATACGGTTGGAGAAGGTGGCGGACTTGTCATCGTAGGTATCGGCGCGACAACAACTACCACATTCTGTACGTTAGTACAGCCGTTGGCAGTCAGCGTAAACTGATAAGTAACAGGAATGGGGCTGTAGGTTGTGTTTTCCAGTACTTCATCAATTGTATTAGTACCGTTGCCTTCCGGATTACTGATACCCGGCATGACAGCCCGGTGCCATGTAAAAACGACGTTACTTGTAAGGCTGGTGGCTATGTAGTAGAATTGTGACTCACTGCAGATAGCCGGAAGATTCAGGGAACTGCTGAGTTCAGGCGTTGGATTTACCGTGATGGTATACGCATTGGAAGCACCGGTACAGTTGTTCGCTGTCGGAGTTATGGTAATGGTGGCGATGATAGGATTTGGCGTACTGTTGGTTGCAGTGAATGCAGGAATATTGCCGGTGCCGCTTCCACTAAGACCGATCCCGGTATTGTTGTTCACCCAGTTGAATACCGTTCCTGCAACAGTTCCCGTGAGAATTGTTTCTGGAGCTGTGACACCTTCGCAATAGGTTTGATTGCCCACAGGATTCACACTTGGCGAGGGATGTACAGTAATGGTGTAGCTGAACGGGATGCCATCACAACCGCCGTAGGCAGGGGTTATGGTTATGGTTGCCAGTATAGACGAATTGGTGCTGTTAGTAGCAGTAAATGCCGGAACATCGCCCGAACCGCTTGCCGGCAAACCAATATCGGTATTGTCGTTTGCCCAGGTGAATGTTGTACCTGCGATAGGGCCTGAAACAACAGTCACCGGAACTGCATCGACATTACAATACACCTGATCAGCGATGGCATTGACAGTAGCAGCGGGATATACTGTTATGGTATAGGTGATCGGAGTGCCTGAACAATTGGCAGCTGTCGGGATGATAGTGATGGTTGCCAGGATAGGTGAAGGGCTGGTATTTGTTGCTATAAATGCCGGCACATTACCACTGCCGCTTGCACCTAATCCTATTGCGGTGTTGTTGTTGGTCCAGACGAAAGTTGTTCCGGAAACCGGACTGGTCAGTATCGTTTCCGTGACTGCATCTCCGTTGCAATATTCCTGGTCGGCAACAGGATCAACAGTCGGTACCGGTTTAACAATGACGGTTACATTCTGGACATTAGAGCAGTTATTGGCTGTTAAAGTATATATATAGGTCACACTTACCGGTAAGTTAGTAGTATTGATCAGGATTTCATTGGGATTTCCTGTCCCATATGCTTCTGCATTGCTTATGCCGGGAACTGCCGGCCTGTGCCAGTTGAATACTGTTCCGGGTGTTCCACTGGTAGGTATGTAGGAAAATGTTGTATTGCTGCAGATTGGCTGTGGATTTAACGTACTCGTGAGTGTCGGATTGGGATTTACCGATACCACCACGGCATAAGTGGATGGGCTGGTACACCCGTTGGCAGTCAATGTATAGATATAGGTTACAACAACTGGAAGAACGGTAGTATTGTTCAGAATCTCATGGGGATTACCTGTACCGGTAGCAGCTGAATTGGAAATGCCTGCTACCGCGGCCCGGCTCCATGCAAATGCAGTGTTGACAACGTTGCTGGTGGGCTCATAGCTGAATTCGGTGCCACTGCATATGGGCGGAGGAGTAAGGCTGCTGGTTAGCACCGGGCGTGGATATACAGTGATGGTGTATGAGTAGGTAGGCCCGCCACAGCCGTTGGCAGTTGGTGTTATGGTGATGGTTGCAATGATGGGATCGTCGGTAAGGTTTGTGGCTGTGAATGCAGGTATGTTGCCTGTGCCGCTGGCACCCAGTCCAATGGAAGTATTGTTATTTACCCAGGAAAAGGTGGTTCCTGAAACAGGCCCTGTCAGAGTAGTAACCGGCACAGCTGCGCCATGACACCACGTCTGGTTAGCGACAGGATTGACCGTCGGTGTGGGTTTCACACCCACCACCACGTTTTGAACATTGGTACAACCATTGGCAGTCAAGGTGTATACATAGGTCACATTGACGGTCAAGTTGGTGGTATTATACAGGGTTTCATTGGGATTACCGTAACCTGTGGCTGCTGGATTACTGATCCCGGCCACAACAGCTCTGCTCCATTGAAAAGTAGTTCCAGGTGTGTTACTGGTCGGGGTATAACTGAAAATAGTGCCGCTGCATATTGCCGGAGGAGTTAAACTACTGGAGAGCGCAGGTGTGGGATTCACCATCACGTCAACGTTGAATGTCGTTGGATTCTGGCAACCACTGGCGGTGAGCGTGTAGACATACCTTACAGATATTGGGAGTGCAGTGGTATTTGTCAGCACTTCATTGGGATTGCCCGTTCCGGTTGTTCCTAACGGTAATATGCCTCCAACGGATGCACGGCTCCATTGAAATGTGGTCCCCGTAACGTTACTTTGTGGATCATAACTAAAAAGTGTCCCGCTGCAAATATCCGGTGGGGTGAGATCACTTATTAAAACAGGCAGCGGACTTACTACCACCGAAACATTGTATGCATTTGGATTTGAGCAACCCGATGCACTTAATGTATAAACATAAATTACAGTGATAGGATTAGAAGTAGTGTTTGTAAGTAGTTCATTAGGATTCCCTGTGCCATTTGTCCCTGGTTCCTGGATTCCCGGAATGGTGGCGCGAATCCAGCTAAAAATAGTTAACGGTGTACTGCTTGTCGGTGTATAACTGAATATATTGCCGCTGCATATTCCGGGAGGCGTGAGGCTGCTGGTCAATACGGGTATGGGTTTGACAACGACCTGCACATTGAATGTGTAGGGATTGGTACACCCGTTGGCAGAAACGGTATATGCGTAGATTACAGTCACCGGTAAGGGGGTTGTGTTGGTCAGAACTTCATTTGGATTGCCCGTTCCGGAATTTGCTGGTTCAGCAATGCCGGCAACTAATGCGCGGCTCCAGTTAAATGTTGCTCCGGTTACGTTGCTTAACGGCGTATAACTGAAAAGGCTGCCACTGCAGATGCCCGGAGGGGTCAGGCTGCTCGTAAAGTTGGGGATAGGATTAATGGTAACAGCAAGGTCATAAACCTGTGGATTAGCACAACCATTAGCAGTCAGGGTGATCAGGTAATGAACTGTTCTGGAAAAATTTGCTGAGTTTGTCAGGGTTTCACTGATATCACCGGTGCCAGATCCTGTACTTGGAGTTATGCCTGGAACAGAAGCCCTTGTCCATGTAAAGACAGTACCCGGCGTTTCACTGGTGGGATGATAGAAAAATGGAGCACCGCTGCAAACTACCTGGGGGTCGAGGCTGCTTGACAGGGTGGGGATAGGTTTGACGTTGACCGTTACCGTAAAGGTTGCTCCCACGCAAGTCCCTGAAGTAGGTGTTACAGTATAGGTTGCCGTCTGTGCTGTATTGGTCGGATTGGTAAGCGTTCCACTGATATTTGATGCACCGCTGCCTGCAGATCCGCCTGTCATCCCTCCGGTCACTGCCGGTGCAGGCCAGCTGTAGGTCGTTCCTGCCGGGACTATTCCGTTGGTAACATTAACAGGAGTTACCGTAAAGGTCGCACCATTACAAACAGCAGCCGTCATATCAGTAATGAAGGGGGTTGGATTCACCGTGACCGTTACCGTAAAGGTTGCTCCCACGCAAGTCCCTGAAGTAGGTGTTACAGTATAGGTTGCCGTCTGTGCTGTATTGGTCGGATTGGTAAGC
>JAPLDP010000030.1 GCA_026391695.1 Bacteroidota bacterium | reverse complement strand
TATCAGAAACAAGATGGGTATTTGGGCTTTTTGTATCTTTACTCATGGAAAAGTTTGTTTAAAAGTTTATACACCTCAAAGATAATGATTATCAATGAGATAACAAACTTTTCCATTTTTTTATGAATAATTCAGGTTAGCGATTAATCAAATCAAGAAAAGTAAAATTGTAAGTCGCAAAAGTGCATTTTTAATTTATCATTTACAATTTAACTTCCCGATTTTAAATTTTCAATCAAGAGAATAACGAAATTCCATTAATTTCGGAGAAATATCGCCTCTTGTCAGGAATCTTTATTCATCGGCTGCACCTTAATGATACCGAGAAGCGCACATTCAGGCTGCATTTCGTCTATTCCTGCCTCGAAGGAATTCTGGCCGGCGTACTGATACTGAATGAATTCGTATTTATTAAAAGCCTCAAAGGATCCACGTACCAACTTGGCCTGCTGTTTCAGTTCAGTGTCCTGGTTTTTCTCTTACTGATCTTTATTAATGAATTCCTTAAAAGAATAAGGAATAGAAAGAGGTTCCTGCGTTTAGTCGGTATTTTAACCCGTGCACCATTGATTTTGCTTTTGGTTTTTCCCCGGGATATTTCAGCAGTTACAGGTACTTCCGTCTATCACTATATCTTCCTAGGGATTTTTCTTGCATATTATCTGGCCTCTCCTGTTATCTACCCGGTCATTAACAGTTTGCTCAAGAACACTTATGAACATACCCATTTTGGTATATTATACGGCTATTCCACAGCGGCGAACAGAATCCTCATGCTGGTGACTACTTTCATTTACGGCCTGCTCCTTGACAGGGATAGTTTTGCTTTTACCTATGTTTTTCCGGCTGTGGCTGTATTGGGGATTATTTCTGTGTATCTGTTGTCGATGATCGAAAACAGGGATCAAACAACCATCAACTTGCAACCTGGGAAAGGCGGCAGCCCGTCAGATGCTGGCAGAGGCGTGATTTTTAGTGGATTCTGGCATTCGGTCCGGGAATCGGCCTTGAATCAATTCAGAATAGTGAAGAAAAATGCTCCTTACCGCCATTTTGAGATTAGTTTCATGCTTTATGGGTTTGCCTTTATGATCAGCAATACCATCATCATCATATTTTTTGAAAGGGTATTGCATCTGAATTATTCCAGTGTGGCCTTTTACAAAAATGCTTTTAACCTGCTGGCTATTATTTTACTTCCGTTTTTTGGCCGTTTGCTGGGTTCGATGGATCCACGGAAATTCGGGGTATATACTTTCCTGTCTATGCTTCTTTCTATCCTGTTCATGGTTCTGTCGGAATATTTTCCGTTTTATTTTGATTTTCATGGCATCAGGATTTTTTACATGCTGATACTGTATGTGGTTTTTATGAGCATTTTCACTGCAACCATATCTTTACTATGGTATATAGGCTCAGCTTATTTTTGCTCAAAGGAGGAGGCCGGTGATTATCAATCGGTGCATCTGATCCTGACCGGTGTAAGAGGCGCCATAGCGCCCACGGGCGGTGTCATCCTTTATGAACTGACTGGTTTCACGTGGGCATTCATCTTATCCATGCTCTTCCTTGTGGCGGCAATAGGGGTCATGATATGGTCCTATAAGAAAGACGCATAACCTCATTACACTATTTTAACAACTTTTAACAAAAAAATACGAATTATTTCGTACTTCCACTTGAATTTTATAAAATCCTGATATAATTTTGTACGAAAGAATTCGTAGTTACGTTATATCACTACAAAAATTCCCAATGAATACTCCAGGCAAACTTCCGAAACCTACTGAATCTGAGCTTCAGATACTATCCATTTTGTGGGAGGACGGTCCGAGCACAGTACGTTTTGTAAATGACCGGCTGAATGAGAAGAAGCAGGTTGGCTATACCACGACGCTGAAGTTCCTTCAAATTATGACGGATAAGGGACTGGTCTCACGGATGGCCGATGGGCGAACGCATGTTTATTCGAGCGTAATCAGGAAAGAGAGCGTACAGAGTGACCTTCTGGATAAGCTTCTGGCCACAGCATTTAATGGCTCAGCCAAGAGGCTTGTCATGCAGACATTGGGCAGTTATAAAGCATCACGTGAAGAACTTAAAGAAATTAAAAATCTCATAAACGAACTCGAAGGAGGTAAAAAATGAATTTACTTGGTATAACCATTTCTGATCAGATTGTCCATGCACTGGGATGGACACTTATTCATTCCCTGTGGCAGGGTGCAGTGATAGGTTTGTTAATGGCAGGTGTCATGGCCTATCTCCGGCATCGAAATGCCAGGTTTCGGTATATGGCATACATAGCTGGTCTTCTGCTTCTTTTTACAGCTTCAGTCATCACCTATTCCATCATTTCTCATCACGACGGACCTGTGAAACAGATAACCAGTGAGCAGAAAACCATCAATGATCCCTTGGTCAGCGGCGTTATTCTCCTGATCAGGCAGGGAACATCCGAAACGCTAAGCAGCAGCATAACAGGCATTAAGCATACAATTGCATCGACCATCAATTTTTTTGAAGCCAATACCCCTGTTATTGTCATCATATGGATAGCCGGGATGCTGATATTTCTGATAAAACTGCTCGGAGGACTTGCCTATGCCCACAGGCTGAAGAGTGCCAAAACCAGACCTACAGGAGAGGAAATTTTACTAAGGTTTATTGAACTTAAAAGGAAAATTGGGTTATTCCGTAAAATTGACTTACTGGAATCGGCAATGGTCAAAGTACCTATGGTTGTCGGTTGCCTGAAACCTGTCATATTGCTGCCTGCCGGTGTCATCAGCGGTCTTCCCATGCAGCAAATTGAAACCATCCTGATTCATGAAATGATCCATATTTACCGTAAAGATTACCTGGTCAACATTTTTCAGTCAGTCATGGAAGTATTATTCTTTTTCAATCCCGTCATCTGGTGGATATCGCGCCAGATACGAATTGAAAGGGAAAACATTTGTGATGATATGACTGTAGCATACTGCCAGGATTCACTCACCTATGCCAGGGCCCTTGCCAGTTTGCAGGAAATTGAACAGGAGATTCCTATGTTGGTGACAGCACTTACGGGTAGAAAGGAGCAGTTATTAAACCGGATATACCGCATCATTGGCAAGCCATATTTTAAGCCGGCATTTACAGAAGGGATTATTCCTGCCATCGTTATTCTGGTCATTGCGCTAACCCTATCTTCCCATGCTGCGATATCATATGGGCCAAGTGAAAAAGCCATCAAACCGGAGGCTTATCCGGGACAAAGCAGCTTTACCTGGCAATCCCCGCCACTTTTTGTCGGTCTTGTACCTGAAACCGGAAGCAAGGCAAGAAACAGTTTAAACTCAGAAAAAAGTCTGAACATCCAACCTGTCGGCCGTATCCGTATGTGTATGCCAGGTCCCTTATTGGCTCATCCATCCGGGTTATTGATGTATAGTGGTGATACGACTAAACCTGCCAGGGAAAAAGCCATGGAGGAGGCAAAGAAAGCCTTTGAAGAAGCCAGCAGGCAACGAAATGAAGCAATGAAGGAGATGCAAAAAACCACCGAACTGCAACGCAAGGCTCAGGAGCAATACCTTAAGGCATTACGTGAGCAACAACATCTTAATGCCATGCCACCTATTCCTCTCAACAAGCATTTCAAATTCAGACACGGCAAGAATTTTTATTATTTCGACGATTCGGATACGGCATGTATGGACCTTCGCGGCGATTTCGGACCTGATAAATTTAACCGGCTTTTTTATTCTTATGGTTTTGATAGTCTTTCAACCGATACTACATGTCCTCATCCCTGTGGCTTATTGTGGAGTAATGTTTTGGATCTGCCTCCCGGCGTAATTGAAGAGCTGGATTCTATTGACGATGTTATCGGGGATTATTCCTCTACATTTCCCGAAGACTTCGAAACAGAGGACTTCAGTCGTGAATGGGAAGAAGCCCTGAAAGATTATGAGTTCCAGTATGCTGTTCCCGAAGAGAGTGAAAGAGATTGGGAATTACCTGAGGAGTTTGCCAGGCCATTGCCACCAGTAGATGATCTTTTCGTTAACTATGGACATTCCGACCACGATCTGGATGTTTTGAAGGTCAAGAAAATTATCAGGGAAGAGCTCATATCGGATGGGCTTATAGCAGAAGAGCGCAACTACATCATCGAGATTACTGCAAAGGAGATGGTGATCAATGGAGTGATACAGGAAAAGGATGTCCATGCGAAGTACAGGAGATTGCTCGAGTCGGCATTTGGGGAAAAGCTGAAGGAGGGGTATACTTATTTCTTTTAAAATTTGAAAATGTAAATTTGAAAGGTTAAAAGTGCATTTTAAATTTAAAATTTAAGATGTACTTTTTCGTTTTTAAATTTAAAATTTCTCAAAGATACCGAGGCCGAATAAGGCATAATCATATTTCACCGGATCGTTTGAGTCAAATTGGCGCAGGGTGCGGGTAAGTTCTTCAGCGGCCTTCCAATCGTTCGATGTTCTGTTTAACAGCCCCAGTTTACGTGCAATATTGCCTGTGTGAACATCCAGAGGGCAATATAACTGGCTGGGAGATATTGTATGCCATATCCCGAAATCCACACCTCTTTTATCATTTCTAACCATCCACCGCAGGAACATAAGGATTCTTTTGGCTGAGGCATTCTTTTGCGGATCGGATATATGTTTCTCAACATGTGCGTGGTGAGGGAGCTCCAGGAAGACCTTCCTGAAATGAATGATGGCATTTTTAACGTTGTTGTCGTCTTTGGTAAGTCCATCTGAAAAGGCTTTTTCAAGCCCCCCATGATGACAATAAATATTTTCCAGCGAATGGATAAAATAAATGCAATCGTTACCATTAAATGTCCGGTGCACGAAGGGTTTTAAGTGATTGGTATCAGCCTTACCTGCGTTAATGATGAATTCGTACGGTTGGAAGTCCATTAGTTGCATCAGTTTATTTGCACTGTTAATGGTCGATTTACGTATACCCCAGGTGAGCGTGGCAGTTAGAAAGGCTGATATTTCTATATCTTCTTTTTTTTCAAACTGATGAGGGACTGAAATGGGGTCGGTATCAATAAATGAAGGCCGGTTATACAGATCATATTTTTCTTCAAGGAATTGAAACATTTCTTTTTCAGGCAGATACATTGATCGTAAGATACTGATCAGACGGTATGAACAGGTTCAATAAGTCCCATTCCTATGGTAATCGCTTTTTCATTTTCGGGAATGAGATAGTGATACCGGTTTGGCAGTGATTTTTTGAGACCGAGAATGACATTTTCCAGTTTTACAATGGGTTTGATTTTCAGGTAACCGCCGAGGACGATCATATTGAATATTTTTGAGAGTCCCTGTTTGGCTGCCTCATCGGCTGCGTCAATGCGGTATATGTTGATATCGGTCCGTACCGGATGGCGGGTGATACCGTTTCCGTCATAGATGAGAATTCCTCCCGGTTTCACCGATTTTTCAAACTTATCCATCGACTGCTGGTTAAGGATGATGGCAGTGTCAAAATAATTCAGGATAGGAGAGCTGATACGTTCATCGCTGAGGATGACCGTGACATTTGCCGTTCCGCCGCGCATTTCAGGACCGTACGACGGCATCCAGCTGACCTCCTGATTCTGCATAATGCCGGAATAGGCCAGTATCTTACCCATTGATAAAACACCCTGCCCCCCGAATCCTGCTATGATTATTTCTTCAGTCATATTATTATTAGATCAAAAATAAAAAATAAAAAACACATATAAAAGATTAAAAACTATAAGAAATTGAAAACAATTTTTTATTTTTTATTTGTGTTTTTAATTAGCCTCACCCCCCGTCCCCCTCTCCTGGAGGAGAGGGGGTGAAGGGGTGAGGCTGTTTGATTATTTAACGAGTTTTCCTTCCACTTTAATATCCCCTAGTGGATAGAACGGGAACATATTCTCTTCCATCCATTTGTTAGATTCAACGGGGCGCATTTTCCATCCGGAGTTGCAGTTTGAAACGATCTCGATGAAGGTGGTTCCGCCTTTATTATCTCTTTGAGCTTCGAATGCAGTACGAATAGCTTTTTTAGCTTTGCGGACAGTAGCGGGTGTATGTACAGCCTGGCGTGTGACAAACCAGGTACCGGGTAGCTGTGCCACCAGCTCGGTGATTTTCAGCGGAAAACCCATCCGATGTACGTCGCGTCCATAAGGCGATGTGGATGTTTTCATACCGACGAGGGTGGTTGGTGCCATCTGGCCTCCGGTCATACCATAGATGCCATTGTTGATGAAGATTATGGTAAAGTTCTCACCACGGTTACAAGCATGAATAGTTTCATTGGTACCGATAGCTGCCAGGTCACCATCACCCTGGTAGGTGAAGACAAGCCTGTGGGGCCATGTCCTTTTGATGCCTGTTGCCAGTGCGGGAGCGCGGCCATGGGCTGCCTGCTGCATATCGATATTCATGAAATCGTAGGCCAGGACAGAACAGCCGACAGGACAAACGCCGATGGTGTTTTCCTGAAGTCCCATTTCATCGATGGTTTCCATGATGATACGGTGCGCCGTGCCATGTCCACACCCCGGGCAATAGCTCAGGATGTTATCTGTCATCAGCGGGGTTTTTTTATACACCAGATTCTCTGGTCGGATGATATCTTCTGATCTGATTTCCGCCATATCTTATCCTCCTATGATTTTTTGTTCGAGAACATGCAGGATTTCATCGGGAGTGAAAAGCATGCCTCCCATACGGCCATAATGTTTCACAGGTATATTGTTTCCCACTGCCAGGCGTACATCTTCCACCATTTGTCCGGCGCTGAGTTCGCATGTGAGAATGCCTTTTATATGTCCCAGAAGCTCCTGTATTGGTTTTGTCGGGAAAGGCCAAAGGGTGATAGCCCTTAACAAACCCAGTTTAATACCTTTAGCCCTGGCCAGGTCAAGTGTTTTCTGTGCTATACGTGCACTGCAGCCATAAGCCACAATAAGGTATTCCGCATCATCACAATTTATCTTTTCGCATAGAACTTCGTTTTCAACAATTTTCGCGTATTTCTCCTGTAATTTGATATTATGTTTTTCATGGCGTGCGGGGTCGAGGTCGAGGGAGGTGATGATATTTCTCTCGCGGTTTTTGGTTTTGCCCGTTGTTGCCCATGGCGATAACCTGGTGATTTCCTCTTCAGTCCACCGTGGTATTGGTTCGAAGAGTTCAACTTTTTCCATCATTTGACCGATGACGCCATCCGACAGGATCATGACAGGATTACGGTATTTAAATGCCAGGTGAAAGGCGAGTTTGACGAAGTCGGACATTTCCTGTACGGAGGCGGGTGCGAGGACGATGAGGCGGTAGTCGCCATGTCCGCCGCCTTTTGTGGCCTGGAAATAGTCGGCTTGCGACGGCTGTATGGTGCCCAGCCCCGGCCCTCCCCTGACCACATTCACAACGACACACGGAATTTCAGCGCCGGCACAATATGACAGTCCCTCCATCATGAGGCTCACGCCGGGACTTGATGAGGTGGTCATCGCCTTTTTACCTGTCGCTGCTGCTCCATAAACCATGTTTATGGATGCCACTTCGCTTTCGGCCTGTAATACAACCATGCCTGTGCGTTCATGAGGCTTCTCGGCCATCAGGTATTCGATGATTTCCGACTGGGGCGTGATGGGATAACCAAAATACCCATCCACACCGGCACGTATTGCCGCTTCCCCTATAGCCTCATTACCTTTCATTAATCGCAGTTCACCCATTTTTCTTAGGATTATCTGTTGAACTAACCTTCAGTTTTAATTCTGTAAACAGTGATCACACCATCAGGGCATACGACAGCGCAGTTGGTGCAACCTGTGCATACCTCAGGATTTTGCATGTATGCATAGCGGTATCCCTTACCATTGACTTGCCCGGTCAATGCGATGACTTGTGTTGGGCAGGCTCCGATACATACTTCGCAACCCTTGCATTTTTCAATATCAACTACAATAGCGCCTCTGACTTTTGCCATGTCTGAAATATTATTATATTCATTTTCAACCTCACAGGCTCCTTCAGCCTGCATCAGTTATTAGGCTCACGAAATTAGGGAAAATTATTCTATCCTTCAGAGAGGAAATAGGAAATAATTTTAAATATCTCCTGAAACGCTTCCTGCATCGCGATATTGCTCAGCTGCGCTTCGCTCAACTTGCAGTCCCGGCTAAGTCAGGATTTCGCTCAGTTGCGCTTCGCTCAACTTGCAGCTTGCAGCTTGAAGCTAATTTTTTACCGGATGATCCTTTCTGAAACACTTCAGCCTGTATTCCAGCGCCGGGAACTGTTCACGCCGGACCAGAGATACACAGGCACGTATGCCTTCGGAGCGCTGGCTGCTGCATATCGTGAGTGAAATGGCGCTTATTCCATAATATAAGAGTTCCAGCAGGAGAGTCTCAGCCGTCATGCCGGGATAAGAGACAGTAAAATAAAAACCGTCAGCAATGGGCATGTCTTCATCCATGTCGTAGACGATTTTAAAGCCATTGTCGGTGAAAAGCTTTTTCATGATGTGCGCTTTTTCAGCGTATTCCTTTACTTCATCCAGGAAAATGTATTTGCCGTCATTAACAGCTTTCAGCATGGCGGCAAGTGCATATTGGGGTGTGTGCGCTGTGCCTGCACTCACCGGATAGACAATGCCGAATACGACAGCAATTCCAAATGTATCGATGCTGAAATGTTTAAACAGATTGGGCGATTTAAGATTATAGACCTTGTCGGACAGAACGATTACGCCGACGCGCTGTCCGGCATAGCTGAATATTTTTGAGCTGGATATCAGAAGTATAAAGTTCTCAGTATATTGTGATGCCGATGGCTGATATGGCGGCTGCCCGGGTATCCCGTAATTCTTCCTGAAATCCATGGCAAAATAAGCCAGGTCTTCAATCACCAGGACATCGTATTTGTTTGCCAGGTCGCCGATAATCTGTAATTCTTTGTCAGTAAAGCAAATCCATGAAGGATTATTGGGATTGCAATATATGATGGAGGATATATTACCCTTTTTCAGGTACGATTCCATCTTATCCCTGAGCTTATCGCCCCTGTAATCATAAACATCGAATGTTTCATACTTGATGCCCAGTATCTGGTGCTGCAGTTTATGTACGGGGAAACCGGGATCGATGAAAAGTGTGGTGTCCTTGCCCTCATGAAGACGGCTGGCAATCATAAACGACACGAAGCTTGCCATCATTGATCCTGTAACGGGAATACAGCCCTGCGGATGCAGGTCGATATTGAGGAATAATTTCACAAACCGCGATACTTCCTCTTTCAATACAGAAACGCCCTCGATGTCGGGATAAATGGCAGCCAATCCTTTCTTATGAGCTTCTATTTCCGCTTCAATGCCAATGGAGGAAGGAGGCAGGCCAGGTACTCCCATCTCCATGCGGACGAACCGTTCTCCTGTCGCTTTTTCGATATCGTCAACAAGTTTTTTTATCATACGGATAGATGTCTTGTCGAACTCTCTTATAAGGCTTTCGGAAATTATTTGATTTACTACATCAAAATTGATAGGTGTATCCTTCATGGTAAAGAAATTTTTGTGTTTATGAGATGAGACCAAAAGTTTCCGAAAATTAAGAAAAATTTTTCAGAAACACGTTTCACAATTAAAGGAAGATTTTTTTATAAAAATACGGACATCTGCGGCGGTGATTTGGTTGTTTTTACAGATAAGCGGGTTGATGTCCATCTCCATGATCTCGGGAGCTGCGTCGAGTAATGCTGATAGTCTGCAAAGGATAGAGGCAAAGGCTTCGTCATTAACACCTGCCATGCCTCTGATACCTTTGATCATGTCGTATCCCTTCAATGCGTGTATCATGGTCAGAGTCTCTTTGCTGCTAACCGGTGCCATCATAGCGCTGATATCTTTCATGACTTCGATAAACACTCCACCGAGGCCGCAAAGGATTATGTGACCGAATTTATCCTCATATTTCGCACCTGCGAATAATTCCACTCCTGACAGCATGGGCTGGATAAGAAGGGCAGTGGTGCCCTTGATACGTATCATCCTGTCGTATTCCGACAGAAGTTCCTCTTCATTAATGATATTTAAGGACACACCCTTTACGTCTGTCTTATGCACTGGTCCGACGACTTTCATCACCAACGGATATCCGGTGTGCTGGGCAGCTGCAATTGCCTCTTCCCTTGTTGCCACAACACATTCAGCTACACGAAGTATACCTGCGGCATCCAGCAGGTTTCCGGCCAGTTCCGGTGTGAGATATCCATCGGGTGAACTGTCGATGATAGTTCTGACGGCAGTTTTGTCGATTGCTGGTAAATCTGTATGTCCGAAAGAGGGACGAGGTGTGTGGTAGACCTTTGCAATAGCTTTTCCAAGTGTCACTTCATCTGAGAAAAATGACCTGCCACGAGAGAGGAATGCCTTAATTTCCTCATTGGCTGTGGTGACGGATGGGAGAATAGGGTAGACAGGCTTCCGGCATGTATCCATCTTTTTATCCAACACTTCATAGACATCAAAGATTTTTTTTAATCCTGGTGTGCCGAAGATGACTGCCATGCCGTGGATGTCGTCGAATTTATTTTCGGCGAAATCGATGATGGTTCCGAGCTGTTCTGCGGTGCCGGTGGCGAGGAAGTCGATGGGATTAGCAACGGATGATCCGGGGAAGAGGTGTTTTTTAAGTTCTGCAGATGCCGGCCCTTCTAAACGGGGTATGGCCATTCCATTTTCTGCCAGGGTGTCGGTGAGCATGACGGCGGGGCCACCGGCATGGGAGATCACCGCGATATTGGGACCTATAAGGTCTTTATTCATAAAAACGGAAGCCACAGCGATAAGTTCCTCGCGGCCATAGCATCTGACGATGCCAGCCTTGCGGAACAGGGCGTCAACAGCCATATCAGGGCTGGCCAGGGCGCCGGTATGAGAGGAAGCTGCACGCATCCCGGCTTCGGAAGAACCTGCTTTTATGGCAGCGATCTTACAACCTTTTTGTATCAGCGATGTCGCATGCTTCAGAAGCATGGCCGGCTTGCCCAGGTTTTCAATATATAAGAGTTTGATGTCTGCACTGGTTTGAGGATCATAGGTTTCATCCATAAACTTTACGATCTCTTCTACACCCATTTGTGCACTATTACCGACCGAGATGACACTCGAGAAAGTGAGCCCCTTTTGAATACCGGCTTCCATAATGAAACAGGCCGTAGCGCCTGAACCCGACACCAGGCTGCAGCCCCTGACGGCAAGCTTGGGGATAGGCTCGGTGAAAATGCTTTGATGGTTGGGGGTTAGAATGCCGATGCAGTTGGGCCCGATAAGGGCACCGCCGACCGCATTAACCGCAGCGACGATCCGTTGTTCCAGCTTACGGCCTTCTTCACTTTCTTCACTGAAGCCTGCAGAGATGATAATAAATGCCTTGGTGTTCTTATGTGTGGTAAGAATATCAACAGTATCGGGAATAAGTGGCGCAGCAATGGCTATAACAGCCAGGTCAGCATCAGGAATGTCCCTGATGTCCTGATAACTTTTAATGCCCTGCACCATAGTTTCCTTTGGATTAACCACATACAGCCGGCCTTTGAAATTTCCGTCAAGAATGTTTTTAAGTATCTTCCCGCCAGGCTTGCCAACGTCATTTGATGCACCTACAACAACAATACTTTCGGGATCGATGAGTTGTTTGTTGATCATAAAGAGGATTTATACTATGCTAAATTAAAAAAAAATGTATGATACTCAGCATCCCACGACTGAAGTCGTGGGTGAGATAAGAATTAATTTATTAATTGACCCACAGCTTTAGCTGTGGGATACAGAAAAGTAGAAGGGCAATATTGAAACCGTTTAAACGGTTTTAAAAATGCGAAAAGTGATTTTTTGTTCCCGCGAGTAAAGTGAGCATCCCACGACTGAAGTCGTGGGTGAGATGAGAATGAATTGATGCCTTTGTTTCGGGCTAAAGCCCAAGTTTTATTTATGCTTGGTGCCCATGACTAAAGTCATGGGCCATTTATATGCGAATTCTAATACCAGGCACGCATTATTGTGAAGTTCAACAAAATGAAAATGAAAAAATGTTAGTTTGCATGGTTATTCCCTTCATCGAACTCACTTTATCCAACTAAAATAGGAGAGTAGATAAAAAATTTTATCCGGAGTTTCGGGGAAACCAGGGAATTTGGTCCGGTGTCCTTGCTGCCATGAGAAATGCATGATCCATAGGATGCAAAAAAAGAGGTCATTCGAACATCATGGTCAGGGCGATAGTTCCCCTACCGGCATGTATACCTATGACTGGGGATATGCTATAGATAAATGCCGCTTTCTTCCCAAGGATTTTTTCGAGCTGGATGGCGTACCATTCGGCCGTTTTCTTTGTTTCTCTGTTTGAATAGACTACAGCATATTCCCAGATTTTTCGGTTGTCGCTAAGTTTTTTCACCACCTTGAGTACTTTACGGATGTTTCCTTTCTGGCTGAATGCTTTTTCAAACATAATGGCTTTCCCCTCCTTATCGATTGTAATGATGGGTTTAAGATTGAGCAGGTTGGCGATAAATCCCTTCATGGGGCTGACACGACCGCCTCTGACGAATGATTTAAGGTTTTGTGGACTCACCAGGACGCTAATCTTATCAATCCATTCCTCTGTTTTTTTCACGATTTTTTCATGCGTCCATCCATTTTCGATGGCCAGAGCCATGCGGTATATGAGTAATCCCAGCCCTCCTGAAATACTTTTGGAGTTGATAACCGATATTTTTTTACCTGAAATACCAGCCACATTTTCGGCTGCTTTTAAGCTATTCGACCATGTGCCACTCAGGGCTTTGGAAAGATTCACAGCGATGATGGAAGGATAATGGGAAGCCAGAAAACTGTATTTATTGATAAATTCCTGGATGCCGGGCTGCGAAGTTGTAGGGAATTGTTTGACGTGTT
The DNA here is from genome assembly GCA_026391695.1 of Bacteroidota bacterium. Taxonomy (NCBI): domain Bacteria; kingdom Pseudomonadati; phylum Bacteroidota; species Bacteroidota bacterium. The sequence continues at coordinate 19,803 of JAPLDP010000030.1, read as the reverse complement.
CGATTAGCTGGTAGAACTGTTCAGCAGTGATGGTCAGCTTGTCGAGGTATTGTGTTCCGTCGGCAATGAGTGTAACCGGAACCATGTGTATCTGATATCTGTCCATGAGTTCCTGTGGCAGGTCGCAGGTCGAATCAGTCGCCAGTCCTATATCCCATTTACGCCGGTGTGCTGCTTCATTCTGCAGGAACATGTCGTCCACTTTCTGATAGGTGATATGTCCGTATTTTGTGAGTATCTGGAAAAGTTCAGCAGGCTCATCGGTGTGGATGTGGACATGCACTTTTTGAGGGGAGCCGGCGATGACCAGGGAATCGCCGAAGTGCAAGATGGATTTTTTCAGGGATGTATTGTCGAAACCTTCGCCGGTAATCAGCGCTTCGGTACAATAGCGGTGATTGATTTTGCCGTGTGTAGCCTCCGGTATTACAACCGCTTTCACAAGTTTCCACGATTTGATCAACTGTCGCAGCTTGCCGGTTTTGAAAAATTCGATCATCCCTTCGAGGAAATACACAAATCCTTTGGCACCTGCATCCACTACTTTGTTCTTTGCGAGGACAGCCAGTGTTTTCTGGGTTTCCTTTAGTGACTCCTTGGCTATCTTCAGAGCCTCGGTGAGGAGGTGCAGGAAGTTATCGGTATTGTTTTTTATCGAATAAATAAACTCTGCCCATTCCCTGATCACTGTGATCATTGTGCCTTCAACGGGATTGGCGATGGCATCATAAGCGTAACGAACAGCTCTTAAAATGATCTCGGCGAATCTGATCACATCAATATCCTTGTTGCCTTTTATCTCATTGCCAAATCCATACAGGAACTGGGCGAAAATGATGCCTGAATTTCCTCTTGCCCCGACAATGGCGGCGTCGGCAATAGCCATGGCAGCGACTTTGACATCGCCGGTAGGAATAGGACTATTAACGATGAATTGCATCGTCGAAGCCAGGTTGGTACCTGTGTCGGCATCAGCAACGGGGAATACATTGATTTTATTCAGATAATCCTGGTGTTCGAAGATCTTATGAGCACCAGCTATTACACTGTAATAAAGATTTTTACCGTTAAGAGATCGGACTGTGGAAAGTTGTTCGTTCAAATTTACAGGGATGTGTTTCTGGCAAATTTAATAAAATTAATTTTAAAGTATTCAAAATTAATCAATAGTAAATATTTATTTTCTTATGACAAATAAAATTAAGAATGTTTTTTTATTGTTTTCAGGATCTGTATTTAAGCCATTTCCACAGCTCCCTGTAGCTCACTTTTTTTCCGTACATGAGGATGCCTGTCCGGTATATTTTCCCTGCCATCCAGGTTGTGGCGAGGAATCCCAGGATCAGAAGGATGACCGAGAGGATCATATCAGGATAAGGGACACCAAAGGGGATGCGTGCCATCATGATGATGGGCGAGGTCAGCGGGATGATGGAAAGCCAGAATACTGCCGGCCCTTCGGGATTGTTGATGACAAATGATATCATAATCAGAGCGAAGATCAGCGGTATGGTGACAGGCAGCATGAATTGCTGGGTGTCGGCTTCATTATCGACGGCGGCGCCGATGGCGGCAAACAAGGAGGCATAGAGCAGGTATCCGCCAAGGAAAAAGAAAAGAAAACATCCCAGGACAACAGTATAATTGACTGAATTTACCGCTTCCCAGGCGATATTAAGCTCGCTTATATCGGTGATTTCTGACTGGGCACTGTCACCCGACGGGACAAGCCGGCTTTGTTCCGTCATGATCATCTCTTTGGCGCTACTACCTGTCAGTTTATCCGCAAAAGCTGCTGAAAAAGTGACGACAATGGCTGCAGTGAGCAATATCCAAAGCAGAAACTGTGTCAGCCCGACCAATGCGACACCGACGATCTTGCCCATCATCAGCTGAAATGGTTTGACAGAGGAGATGATCACCTCTACAATACGGTTTGTCTTTTCTTCAATCACTCCACGCATCACCTGCGATCCATAAAGGAAAATGAAAATATATATCAGAAATCCTCCTACCCATCCCACCACCATGCTCACCTCGGTATAACTTTTTTCTTCCCTGCCGCTCTTGTCAATCTTAAATGAAGAGAGCTGTATAGTCGTTTTTATCGAATTAAGCACATCTTCATTTATCCCTGATGCAGTCAGTTTGAGATGTTCAACCTCTTTCTGCATGACATTTTTAATGTAAACCGTCAGGTTCAGGCTGGGTTGTCGCGAGCAATATATAAAACCGGCGGTCGGAATGATGGCCTGAGTTTTGGGAATATACAGCAAGGCGTAATAGCCACTATCGCTGAACGTTTTTTTGGCCGTTTCGATATTTGTTGGGATATCATTAAAAGTCATATTCTCTTCGTTGCCAAACTTACCGGTGAACAGGCCGGTTTCGTCAATGATCCCGATTTTTTTCGACTGGCCTTCCATCGTCGCCATAAAAACTGGAACGATCATCATCGCTGCCATCAGGACCGGTCCAAGGATGGTCATGATGATGAAGGATTTTTTCCTGACTCTCGAAAGGTACTCCCTCGCAATAATAACCGGTATCTTACTCATCTGTGTGACGGATTAATAAATATTGAACCTGTTTATGTTTCATTGACTTTGCTGATGAAAATATCATTCATTGAGGGTAATATTTCATGAAATCCGGTGATGCTGATATGGGGCAACAGGGTTTCGAGCAACGCATTGGGTGAGGTGCCATCAGGGATCCGTATTTTTACCTTCTGATGACCATCCTTCAGCGATTTTTCAAGCAATTCATAATCAGCGGGGAGCACAGACCGTATATCACCGCTGAAGCCATCAAAGTCTATTTCAAAGGCATTTGACTTATAAGCCTTTTTGATCTCATTCATTTTTCCGTCGAGGATTTTCACCGATTTATTGATAAGGGCTATGTGGTCGCATAATTCTTCCACTGAGGCCATATTATGGGTAGAAAAGACGATGGTGGCGCCATTATCTCTGAGCCGGAGTATCTCTTCCTTGATGATATTGACATTGATGGGGTCGAAGCCGCTGAAAGGTTCATCGAAGATAAGCAGACGAGGTTCATGAATGACAGTAATGATGAACTGGACCTTTTGCTGCATGCCTTTGGAGAGTTCTTCGACTTTACGGTTCCACCAGGGTTGAATTTCGAACCGTTCAAACCAGGTATGTAGTTTTTTCAAGGCATCCTGTTTACTGATACCTTTAAGCTGTGTCAGGTATAGAGCCTGCTCGCCGACTTTCATTTTTTTGTATAAGCCTCTTTCTTCCGGAAGGTAGCCCATCAGGCGTGTATGATCCATGGTGAGTTTCTGTCCGTTAAAGAATACTTCGCCTTCATCAGGAGCGATGATTTGGGTGATAACACGGATAAAGGTGGTCTTACCGGCGCCGTTGGGTCCCAGCAAGCCAAAAATGCTCTGCTGCGGCACTGCAATATCCACATTGCTGAGCGCCGTGTGGTTGGCATAACGTTTTGTTACAGATATGGCAGAAAGAATATTCACTTCAGGTTCTCTTGTTCATTTATTATTTTGTCACATCGCTACATCGTTACATCAACACTCTCCTATCCTTCCGAATAGAAATACTCTTTCATCCTGTCAAAAAAGCTTCTGTCTTTGCTTGTGGGATGAGGTTTAAAGTTGTCGGAGTTTTGCATTTTCTCGAGCATTTCTTTTTCTTCCCTGCTCAGGTTGCGTGGTATCCAGACATTAATATGCACGAGGAGGTCACCTTTGCCGTAGCCGTTAAATGCCGGAATACCTTTGCCTTTCAGACGCAATACTTTGCCGGGTTGTGTTCCGGGGGCAATTTTTATTCTGGCTTTCCCTTCGAGCGTGGGTACTTCGATGCTGGCACCCATGGCTGCATCGGGAATGCTTATAAAGTGCTCGTAGATGATGTTGTTTTCATCCCTGAACAGGTATTCATGCTGAATTTCCTCGATGATGACGATAAGGTCGCCGGGTATGCCACCTTTACCGGCGGCATTGCCTTTACCGGATATTGAAAGCTGCATGCCGTCGGAAACGCCCGGTGGTATCCTGAGGTTGATGATGTCCTCACCCTGGACAATGCCATGGCCGGCACATTTCCCACAGCGGCGTGTGATGACCTGTCCTTCGCCATTACAGGCCGGGCATGTTGATGTGGTTTGCATTTGTCCAAGAAAGGTGCTGGTGATACGTGTCACATGGCCGGTGCCACGGCATGTGGAACAGGTCTGCTGTGATGAGCCGCTTTCGGCGCCGGTGCCGTGACATGAATCGCAGGGGATATATTTTTCGACTTTAATTTTTTTCTCAATGCCGGTGGCAATCTCTTCGAGGGTCAGTTTAACTTTCACCCGCAGGTTGGTGCCTTTTGTTGTCCTTTTCCGGCGGTAGCCGGTATCTGTTCCATAGCCAAAGCCGTCGAAGGAACCAAAAGCATCGCCGAAGATATCGCCAAACTGACGGAAGATGTCATCCATGGTCATACCACCGCCAAAACCTGAACTGGCCGAGCCCCGCAGGCCTTCATGCCCAAACCGGTCATATTGCCGCCTCTTCTCGGCATTGCTGAGCACTTCATAGGCTTCGGCAGCCTCCTTGAATTTTTCTTCAGCAGCTTTGTCACCCGGATTTTTATCCGGATGGTGTTTCAAAGCCATCTGCCGGTAAGCTTTTTTTATCTCCTGCTCATCCGCATTTTTCTGGATACCCAGTATTTCGTAATAATCGCGTTTTGGCATAAATTATGAATAAGTTATCAGGTCTCAGGTCTCAGGTTGCAGGTACCGGGTCACAGGTACCGGGTCGCAGATCAAGAATCCCCGTAATAACCTTTTATTGATCATTGATCACTGATCATTGATCATTGTTTATCAGCTTCCGACTATCACTTTTGCAAACCGTAAGACCTTTCCATTCAGGAGATATCCTTTTTCTGTCTGGTCAATGACTTTACCTTTCATATCGTCAGAAGGAGCCGGGATGCTGGTGATTGCCTCATGAAAATCGGTGGTGAAGGGCTGGCCATTCGACACCATTTCCTGCAAGCCTTTTTGTTCCAGGATGCTCTTCAGCTTATTATAAATGATAATTTCACCTTCTCTGATAGCATCGACACTCTCCGCGGTTTCCGACAACGTCAGCGCCCTGTCAAAATCGTCAAGCACTGGCAGCAGTGATGCAATGACATCGGCAGAAGCTACATGACTATACTCGATTTTTTCTTTCAGCACCCTTTTGCGGTAATTCTCGAAATCGGCATATAACCGAAGGTATTTATCATTGAGCTTTTCTATGTTCTCCTGCAATTCTTTTTCCCTTGTTTGTTTCTTTTTACTTTTTAGATTACCCGTGCTTCCCTGATGGATTTCATGATCTTTTTCCTTCAGGTCTTTAGGGTTGTCCTTTTCTTTTTCACTTGTCATGTTAGCAATAGGATTACTGGTTTAACCAATTTTTCTGATGGAAGCAAAGGTAATGGAAACTATCAAATAATTTGCCATTGGGGGAAGACAGGACATTTTGGCAGTTAAGCGTATTTTCTTGATTGGGATAAGCGGAACGGTCATAAGCGTTCAATTTCGGCTCCCAGGTTTCGCAGTCGTGCTTCAATATTCTGATAGCCGCGGTCGATCTGTTCGATGTTATGGATGGTGCTTTTACCTTTGGCTGAAAGGGCGGCGATGAGGAGGGCGACGCCGGCGCGGATATCGGGCGATGTCATTTCAATGCCGCGGAGAGGGTATTCATGGTCTAATCCGATGACCGTAGCACGGTGCGGATCGCAGAGGATGATGCGTGCTCCCATGTCAATCAGCTTATCTACAAAGAACAGCCGGCTTTCGAACATTTTCTGATGGATGAGGACGCTTCCTTTGGCTTGAATGGCCACGACGAGGGCAATACTGATCAGGTCAGGCGTGAATCCCGGCCATGGCGCATCGGCGATGGTCATGATAGAGCCATCCATGAAGGTCTCTACTTCGTAATGGTCTTTTGCAGGAATGAGGATATCCTGGCCTATTGTAATGATTTCGACGCCCAGCCGCCTGAAGATTTCCGGGATGATACCCAATGGTTCAATGCCGACATTTTTGATGGTGATCTCCGATTGTGTCATGGCTGCCAGGCCGATGAAGCTGCCTACCTCAATCATGTCGGGCAACAGCCTGTGTGTGCAGCCTCCGAGAGAGGTGACACCCTCGACAGTCAGCAGGTTGGAGCCGACACCGGAAATCTGCGCTCCCATATTATTGAGCATCTTACATAACTGGATGACATAAGGCTCGCAGGCAGCATTGAAAATGACGGTCTTTCCTTTTGCCATGACAGCGGCCATGACAATGTTGGCGGTGCCGGTAACAGAGGCTTCATCGAGCAACATATAGGTTCCTGCGAGTCCAGGTGCCTGTACATCATAAAGATGTTCCTCTTCATTGTAGTTGAATTTGGCGCCGAGGTTCATCAGCCCGGTGAAGTGGGTGTCGAGCCTGCGCCGGCCTATCTTGTCGCCGCCCGGAACAGGTATAGAGACTTTTTTATACCGTGCCAGAAGGGGTCCCATGATCATGATGGATCCCCTGAGCTTTGTGGCCTTTTTCCTGAAATCGCGCGAACGTAAATAGTCCAGGTCTATAACCTCAGCCTGAAAAGTGAAAGCATCCTCGCCTGTCTTACCGACTTTTACACCCATCTGCCGCAACAGGTCGATCAGATTGTTAACATCAAGGATGTCGGGAATATTTTCGATGACCACTTTATCGGGGGTCAGCAGGACGGCGCAGATGACCTGAAGAGCCTCATTTTTCGCACCCTGGGGAATGATCTCTCCCTGGAGTCTTTTACCACCGTTGATAATGAATGAACCCATTGAAGCAGGTTTTATTCAAAGGGCTTTTGTTTCTTTTCCTTTCTGACCTTATTGTAGTTATGGTTCAGATTGTTGTTGTGGTTGCCGTTACCTTCTTTCTTGAACTTCTTCTTTTTATTCCGGGCAAGGATGTCGTTAGTATGGCTCAGTCTGTCCTCATCGCTCAGTTTAAGTTTTCCTCTCGACAGGGTGTTCAGGTGATCAGCGATGAGTTCGTCTGTCACGGATTCCCTGTTCCAGCTCAGGTATGATTTTTTCAGATGGTTGGCAATGGTTCTGGTGATGGCCTGTTTCTCAGGGCCATCCTCCATTTCAATAGCCTTGTCGATGATTTTATCGATATTCTTGCCATAATACCTGAACATGATGTCACCTGGATTGTGATAGGGAATCCTTTCTGGTCTGAGGGCAATTTCCTGCGGAGTAGGAGGAGGAAACGGGGCGTCGATGTCAAGTTTATAATCAGCAATGATATGCAGATGGTCCCACAGCTTGTGCTTCACGTCGCCCATTTCGCGCGACACGGGATTCATCTGTGCCATTAAATTGACGATGTACTTTGCCAGCTGGGTTCTTTTTTCCCTGTCTTCAATGGCAATAGTGTATTCGATCATCTTCTGGATGTTGCGGCCATACTCGCGGATCACCAGGTTATTGCGGGTGGTGTTGTATTCCATTGTAAAATGAAAATTTAAAAATGAAAATTTAAAAATAAAACGTCAAAGTTGCATTTAAATTTTGTAATGATGGAGGAAAGGGCTATCCGGTTATAAATTGGGTTATACCTTACTGAACATCAGGGTGCAAATATAGTAAATTTTTTTGAATCAAAAATTTTTTATTTCGGATGAAATCCCATTACTCATTGTTCAAAAAAACATAAAAAATTTATCATACCATTTATCCAAAAAAATCGAAAATGTGACCCTATTTGCTAATGATAGAACGCGGATTTACGCGGGTAAAGGCGGATTGTCGCGGATTGGGTGATCAGCAGCCATCCGCTGATCATATTGTTTTTGTGAAAAATTGCAACATAATACATCAAATAGTATTACAAATTGAAAAAAATATTTTCAAAAAGTAAAAATCTTTGCACTTGCACGTTCATTTTCGTTACATCGTTTTATCCCTCTTGAGAGGTGTTTATGCAGTATTAATTTTTTTTTAACCGCAAAGGACGCAAAGGTTACGCAAAGGGCGCAAAGGCAGATATTTGCTGTTCCATCCTTAGCGTTCTTTGCGCCTTCTTTGCGAGTTTTGCGGTTTCATAAAAGATTACTTATTAGTTACCACATCCGATTATTATTTTACCCACCTCAACACTCCTTTCCCCCATGAGCCTGACAAAATATACTCCGCTTGGCAGATTGCTGAGGTCTAACGCTGTCTTGCATTCTGTGACCTGTTGATTTATAACCTCCTGACCACTCAGGTTTATTATAGATAAGTGGCTTTTTGTTGGACTTTCAGATGTTTCGATGGTTATCTGGGTGGATGATGGGTTGGGGTAAATCGAAAATAAATCGTTTTGATTTAAATCGTTTACCAGTACTCCACAGGCCGCTTCCACTTCGTCTTGGCTATTACATCCCGTAGCATTATCATGGATTTCAATAGTTCCACCGGGAGCAGCTAAATAATTACAAATGCTTTGTACTTCACAGGTAGACAAGGTGTCGTTATAATAAATATGCAAACCGAGGATAGTCCCTGCATCAATATTGACCAACCCCATTAGACTGATCAGGGCATCGTTAGCATCAATTTGAAGGTTTCCCGCGACGGAAGACAAATCCTCCAGCCCTGTCAGGCTGGCAAGGGCATCGTTATTTTCAATTTGAAGGTACCCCTCTATGGAAGACAGACTCTCCAATCCCGATATGCTGGCCAATGCTTCGTTACCAAAAATTCGAAAATATCCCCCGATGGAAGTCAAGCTCTCTAATCCTGTCAGGCTGATCAGGGCATTGCTATAAAAAATCACAAAGTCTCCCCCTATGGAAGTTAAACCCTCCAGCCCGGTCAGGCTGGTCAGGGCGTTGTTCCAATCAATCGAAAAGCTTTCCCCGATGGAAGTTAAACTCTCCAATCCTGTCAGATTGACTAAGGCATTGTTTCTTTCAATCGAAAAGTCTCCGACGATGGAATTTACATTGTTTAATCCCATCAGGCTGGTCAGGGCATCGTTACCATAAATTTGAAGGAATCCCCCGATGGCAGTCAAATCCTCCAATCCCGTCAGGCTAGCCAGTGCGTCGTTACTGTAAATTCGAAGATATCCCCCGATGGTGGTCAAACCCTCCAATCCTGTCATGCTTGCCAGGGCTTTGTTACCATAAATTTGAAGGTATCCCCCGATGGAGGTCAAATTCTCCAATCCCGTCAGGCTTGTCAAAGTGTCGTTGTTCTCTATCCCAAGGTCTCCCCCAATGGAAGTCACATTGTTTAGCCCGGTTAGGCTGGTCAGGGTAATGTTGGTTTCAATTTGAACGTATCCCCCGAAGGATGTCAAACCCTCCAATCCTGTCAGGCTGGTTAGAGCGTTGTTTTTCCAAATGTAGAGGCTTCCGCCAATGGAAGTCACATTGTTTAATCCCGTCAGACTGGTCAGGGCGTTGTTATTGTCAATCGAAAGGTTTCCTCCGATGGAAGTTAAATTTTCTAACCCCGTCAAGCTGGTCAGTGCGGTGTTACCATTAATTTGAAAGTATCCCCCGATGAAAGTCATATTCTCCAACCCTGCAAGGCTGGACAGGTAATCGTTGTATGCAATTTCAAAATTTCCCCCGATGGAGGTTATTATACCTAATCCGGTGAGATTTGTGATGTCATTTCCACTTATTACCACAGTACCATTTAATTCCGTGCAACCGGAATAGTTTGTCTGGAAGCTGTCGATTTCAGTTTGAGTGTAAAAATAGTAGTTTCCGTAAGGCAGACAAGATAAAGAAATCCCACAGGCATTTGCTACTTCGGGTGGATTGTTGCAGCCGGTTGCATTATTATGAATATCTACTATTCCGCCGGGACTGGATAAATAACCACAAATACTTTGTACCTCACAGGTCGACAATGAGCTGTTACCCTGGATGGATATATTTGTGATAGAGCCCGCATCTATGTTGTCCAGTCCCGACAGACTGGTCAGGGTATTGTTATAAATAATCGAAAGGCTTCCTCCGATGGAAGTCACGTTGTTTAGCCCCGTGAGGATGGTTAGGTGGTCGTTGGAATCAAAAAGAACGGATTCCCCGATGGAAGTCAAACCCTCCAGCCCCGTCAGGCTGGTCAGGGCGAAGTTATAAATAATCGAAAGGCTTCCCTCGATGGAAGTCACATTGTTTAGCCCTGTCAGACTGGTTAGGGTAAAGTTGGAATCAAAAAGAACGGATCCCCCGATGGAAGTCACATTATTCAATCCCATTAAATTAGCTAGGCCATTGATGCCTATAATCTTAAGCCATCCCCCAATTGAAGTCACATTGTCCAGTCCCGTCAGGCTGGTCAAGGAGGGATTACTTTCAGGGTATTGACCTCCAATAATCAGGCTTCCCCCAATGAAGTTCAAACCCTCAAGCCCTGACAGGCTGCTCAGGGAGTCATTACCTCTGATTAAAAGGTTACCACCAATGGAAGTCAATACGCTTAATCCTTCGAGATTAGTAATATCACTTCCACTTATTTTAACAACTCCCTCAATCTCTGTGCAGCCAGGAAAATTAATTTGAAAATTATCAATGTCGGCCTGTGTGGAAAATGTGATGCCTTCGGGCAGGCAGCCCTGGGAAAAAAGAGTTGTGTGGCTTAAGAACACAACTGCGAGTAAAAGAATTAATTTTTTCATAGGATTATTATTTTATCTCTTTTGGAGCGAGTGTTTATACAGTATTAATCTTTGTTTTAACCGCAGAGGCCGCAGAGGAGGCGCAAAGGACGCGGAGGCTGATATCTCTATTGGGACTCAAACCGCGGAGCGGTTGGAGTCCCTTTTTTGCGACCTCTGCGCCTTCTTTGCGTACTTGCGGTTTCAAAAGCGAATCACTTAGTATTTATGCCAACTCATTTTCATAATTATTTCGGACATTCCGCATCAATATATAGTTGTAAATCCAGAAATGACGGAAAATTACTATGGTTATATCGACTACTTACACGATGAAAAGGAGGACACTTTTAAAATAAACTTCATCTTTCAGAAGGATGTGAAAATACAATATATATCGACAAAAATCACGTACTTTCTAAATAATTTTTTATGCTTTTGGGAAGAATCTAAAATGTGAATAAAAGATAAGGGATGACATCTCGGACGAAATGTCATCCCTTTCTTATAAAATTTTCAGCTTTGCAAACCGCAGCAGCAGTTGTTTCTGCCCCACCTCCCTGAAGAATATAGTGGCTTTTTTATTCGGGCCGGCACCTTCAACGGCAATGACCTTTCCTGAGCCAAAACGCTCATGCTCAACCTCCATGCCCGGCTGCAAATCATCCAATTCGGAGGTTTCAAAACCAGGCTTTGTCGTATCCTGACCAATGTTGGAAATCTTCTTCAGGTTCATCCGTTTCAGTGCCGCGAAGCCGGGCTCATCGGGAGTAACCGGAGTGCCGGTGCCGGGAAATCCATTGCCATAAAGTGAAGTTCTTTTTGGGACCTCGATGTATTCAATATCTATTTCGTCGATGAAACGGCTGGGCTCCGATATGGTGAGCGTTCCCCAGCGGTAGCGGTTTTCAGCGTAAGAGATGGTCACTTTCTCCTGTGCCCGTGTCACAGCCACATAAAACAGGCGCCGCTCTTCTTCCAGGTCCGCTCTTGAATTGATGGATTGAATGGAAGGGAAAAGATTTTCTTCGAGGCCGACGACAAACACATACGCGAATTCCAGTCCTTTTGCGGCATGAACGGTCATCAGCGACACATGGTCAGGATCGTTTTTATCAGAGGTGTCTGCATCGGTGAGCAGAGCTACATCTTGCATGAAATGACCTAACGTCCCGGCGCCAGCCTCTGCTTCCTCGCCCGTAGCCGTTATTTTTACAGTAAAGTCTTTGATGGCATTCAACAGTTCCTCGATGTTTTCAAACCTGTTGAGCCCTTCTGTCGTCCGGTCTTCATACAGTTCTTTCATGATGCCCGATGCGGAGGCAATCTCTTTGGCGAGCGTATAGGCATCCTTTTTATCGAGCTGTACCGAATAGCTTTTGATCATGGTGGCAAACTGTGCCATCTTGTTTTGTGTGCCGGAGTTTATATCGAATGAGCTGTCGGGCATACCTTCTATCAGTTCCCAGACGCTTTTTTTCTGCTCGTCGGCAGCGACGATGAGTTTGTCGATGCTGGTTTTGCCGATGCCTCGTGCAGGATAGTTAATGATGCGCATGAGGGCTTCTTCGTCGCGGTTGTTGATCACCAGGCGGAAGTATGCCAGCAGGTCTTTGATCTCCTTACGTTTGTAAAATGACAGGCCGCCATAGATGCGGTAGGGGATATTCAGTTTGCGCAGTGACTCCTCGAAGGAGCGCGACTGCGCATTGGTCCGGTATAAGATGGCAAAGGCGCTGTTCTTCAGCTGGTGGTTCATCTTATTTTCAAAGATTGCATAGGCGACCAGCCTTCCCTCTTCGCTGTCGGTGGTGGCTTTAAGAAGGCTTATCTTGTTACCTGTGTCATTGTGCGTCCATATCTTTTTGGTGATCTGGTCTTTGTTATTGATGATGATGCTATTGGCAGCATTGACGATGATTTGCGTCGACCTGTAGTTCTGCTCCAGCTTGAAGATCTTCAGGTCAGGGTAGTCATGTTTGAAGTTAAGGATATTCTGTATGTTGGCGCCACGGAAGGCATAGATGCTCTGTGCATCGTCGCCCACAACACAGATATTCTCATTGTTGGCAGCCAGCTTTTTCAGGATCATATACTGGGCGCGGTTAGTGTCCTGGTATTCATCTACAAGAATATACTGGAATTTTCGCTGGTACTTATATAACATTTCAGGCTGCTCATTCAACAGGCGGTAGAAGTTCATCAGCAGGTCATCGAAATCCATTGCCGAGGCTTTGACCAGGCGGTCCTGGTATAAGCTGTAAAGCAGGCCTATCTTAGGTTTGCCCGACATCTTATCCTGTGCCATCAGCTCCACATTCTGGTTATAGGCTTCCGCAGTGAGGAGGTTTGTTTTGGCACCGGAGATGCGGTAGAGGACATATCCCGGCGCATAGATCTTGCTGTCGAGTTCTTGTTCGTTAATGATACTTTTTATGAGACTCTTTGAGTCATCGGTGTCGTAAATGGAATAATTTGACGGGTAGCCCAGCCTGTGACCTTCAATACGGAGTATGCGTGCGAATATGGAGTGGAAGGTTCCCATCCACACATTGGGAGCATCCCTGTTGTCGACCAGCTTAAGGATGCGTTCCTTCATCTCCCTGGCTGCCTTGTTAGTGAATGTAAGTGCGAGGATGGTAAACGGATCGATGCCGATGCTGATGAGATAGGCCACCTTATAAGTCAGCACCCTGGTTTTGCCGGAACCCGGGCCGGCAATGACTATAGTCGGCCCTTCCGTGCATTCAACGGCTATGCGCTGCGCTTCATTCAGATGTGAAAGAATGTCCTCCACTGGTTATTTGTTAAGCCAGACAAAAGTAATATTTTACACTGTTCAGATGATAAGTAATTAAATCCTCTTGTTAACAGAAAAACTAGAATATAATTAATACGTCATAATCTCCATCAGACCTTTTTTTATCACCGCCAGCTCGTCACTGGTAATTTCACCGATTTTCTGAATAAGCCTGTCTTTGGATATAGCTCTCACCTGGAAAGTGATGATCTCTGAATCCTGGTCAAGTCCATTTGCCGCATTTTTCTTTAGGACTAGACAGCCTTTATAATTCTTTATCTTTGAGCTTATGGGGCATACGATGCAGATGTTGAAATTATCATTCATGGCGTTCCCGCTTATGATCACTCCCGGCCTTAACCCGCGTTGCTCACTCCCCATTGATGGGTTGAGATTGACCAGATAAATATCCTTCTGCCTCATTCTTCAATCAGTTTAAGATAATCTTCCAGCCCTTCTTCAGCCATATCTGTCATTTCCACTTTATTATTAGCATTCCTGAAGGATTGCACATATTCGGCTTTTTTCAGTTTTTCAAAGTATGTAGCCAGGGCGTTTTCAATGATTTTATTCTTGGGGATTTTGAGTTTCCGGGCATAATAATCTATCATTTGGATTATTTCTTTTGGAAGAGTGCTAGTATAAGTCAGAGTATTTTTCATATTTATTTTTTATTTGCAAATATAAATTATATTTACAAAATATATTAGTTTATTCATTTTTTTTGTCCTTCCTTTTGAAAGTTTCAGGTATGTGATTGGTCTTTAACCACAGAGGAGCACGGAGGTTTCACGGAGGCACACGGAGGTTTTCAGATTTTTAGGCTGCTCCTCCGGAGCTTATGATGATTACAACCTTCATTGTTTACAGACGGCGGGCTCCTCCGGAGCCCATTGTTGATGCTTAAATCCTGTTTGATTGTCTACCTCGGAATGAAGGGCTACTCCAGAGTCCATTGTTCACGATATTAATTTGGGGCATATTACCGGCCCCGGAGGGGCCCCCCGTCAATAGAAAACGTGGATACATATAATTTAAAAGCTCCGGAGGAGCGTCCCATCTGAATATATGGTTTAATATGGGAGAGGTAGAGTAGCTGCACCATGAAAACCAGGAATTCCAAGTCGTTTCACTTGAGGAACAGTCCCTCCAGGAGTATTATGACCGGCCGGCAATCAGGGAAGATGCTACACATTTCCTGCAGTACGCCATGATCCAGAGCTATATTGAGACCCTCCCAAAGATCAAACTGAATCCAAAGAAAATAGGGGAGGCCCTAATACAAGTTGATTTTGAAAAATGACAGCAGACTGACAAGTGTGTCCGGAAATGGGGTATGGCCGGTTATACAAAAATATGAGGGTGAGGTGCGGAAGAACAACGAGAATAAGACTTCATGTTGGGCTGACGCCACTCGAAGACTTTATTATTGGCGATATGTGGCTTTTGTCAGAGTTCTGAAAGCCGTTCTATTTCAGTTGCTATTTTATCAAAAATATCCATGTTCATTATTTTCTCGTCAATGCTATAAACGATGAAAACTTGTCCGCCATACTTTTCCTGAAAATCTTTAAAGCTGTTTTGCATTCTTGCTGAAATGTTATAATTTCCAAGATTTGCATTGGCTGTCACGGGCTTAATTTGTAAACCAAACGCCTTATCGTTAATCTTACCTATAAAATCAATGTCACCCGAATGGTCTAAATGCGGATCTGATTCTTCAAAGACAACATTTTTGAAAACTTTTGCAAGGTTGTCAAAAACTACAGATTTTTCTGTTAGATAGCCATCATATGTTCTGTAAATCGTCAGTTCGTAAATGTAGTCTATACAATCCTCTAACGTCAACGTTCGGATGGCTTCTGTTATTTGGGGAATGACAGTTTCTTTCAATTTAGAATAAAGCCGTTCACCAAGTTCTGTGAGAATTTCTTTGCTTACTTTTATTGGTTGTTTTGTATTTGTTACGGCATTTTCAAAATACCAGGTTTCCCATTGCACAAAAGATTTTGGCTGGCATTGTCGGATTAAGGACATTACCTCTCCAACTTTGGTTGTTTTAGTCAATCCCCATCTTCTGTTTGTGTAGTTCAGTAAAAATTCTTTTGAACCGAAATCTTTAGCGTACTTTTTATATTCAGGCATTAGCGTTTTGTAATAATGTTTGAAATTTTTCTTTGTATTTATAATCCAAATCGTTGTCAACTCGTACTAAACCATTTTTGATTAAATGAGCATTAATAAATGTTTTGTTCTCCAAGTAGAGATAGCAAAGCAAGTTGTTTTCACTGTCATATTTCACATTGTCGTATTTCAGAAATACTCGGTTGCCTTTTGTCTTATCAATGAGGAACAATATCGCCTTTTCGTTAATTACAGGGTCTTCTTTAACGCCAAGAAGTTTTATCGTAAGGTCGTTACTCAACCTGATTTTTTCAGGGC
This sequence comes from Bacteroidota bacterium, assembly GCA_026391695.1. Classification (NCBI taxonomy): domain Bacteria; kingdom Pseudomonadati; phylum Bacteroidota; species Bacteroidota bacterium. Next base: position 3,872 of record JAPLDP010000030.1, on the reverse strand, counting down.
TGATAACTTCTTTTACAGTAAACAGTTCTTCTCTTTTTGTTGAACTGTCTATGTCAATTCTAGAGCCGAACTGCAATTTTTTTACATCTATTTTCTTGTCAAGAGTATGAGGGTCTTTGAAAATGTAAGGAAGTTTTTGTATTTCTTTTTCAAAGTCCGTTATTAAAACTTTTTGTTTTAAAAATTCGTAGGTCGTTCCGTTCAAATCCTTTTGATGAACTTCCAATTTTTCTTTGATGATTGGAATAAATCCAGGGTTGATTTCAAAGCCAACCGAATTCCTGTCAAAGTTTTTAGCTGCTAAAGCAGTTGTTCCGCTACCTGCAAATGGGTCAAGTACGGTTTCTCCAACAAACGAGAACATTTTAATAAGTCGTCTTGGCAGTTCTTCCGGGAACATTGCGATGTGGTTGTTTTGTCTTGCACCGGCAAAGTTCCAATGTCCTGCAAAATATGTGTTCCATTCTTCTGAGGTCATTTGAGAAAGTTCTTTTTGTTCCTTTGTCGGTTTGGGTGCATCTCCCAATTTTTTGAATACCAAAATAAACTCGTAATCAAGTTTCAAAATTCCGTTTCTCGGATATGGATATGAACCCATTTGAACGCCACCACCTGTCGTGTTCGAAGTAGTTACCTTTTGCCAAATAATTGCACCCATATAGTCAAAACCGATGTTTTCACAGAATTTGATTATTTCTTCACGAATCGGGATGACTTTGTAACGTCCGTAATAAACTGCTCTGGCGAATTGGTCGCCAATGTTCACACACAACCTGCACCCGTTGTGAAGAGTTCTGTAGCACTCCTTCCACACCAAATTCAGGTTGTTAATGTAGTTTTCGTAACTGTCGTGGAAGCCAATTTGATTGCCTGTTCCGTAGTCCTTGAGTTGCCAATAGGGTGGCGAAGTAATAATTAGATGCATGGAATTGTCAGGCAATTCAGTCATGTGTCTGCTGTCTCCGATTATTATTTTATGATGAGTTTTCAAAGCTATTTTCTTTTGTTCAAATTTAGTCAAAATGTCGGGCTGTCCCAGCAGAAAGTTCATAAGTTTTTACTTGTCGTTTGATGGTGGCAATGTCGCCTATCCATTAGCACTGACTCCCCGTCTAGCAGCCGCAGTGCCGGATTTATAAGATTTTATTATTATTTCGTAATCATGTTTTTAGCTCCGTCCAGCTTTCCTTACGGACAAATTCCGCATTGCTCGGCGACCAGCTTGTTAGGTGCATTATTTTATTGAATTATTTGCACTGTAACATCCTGATCTTTATCGTTTTAGTTTTACCTTTGTTTAAATAGTTAAACCTCACTTTTATTTCTTCTAAAAGCTCCGATTGAATTTCAATTACGATATTTCCTGTTTTATTACTTTCTGCAGGAATATTGATAGGTGGAAACAATACATTGTTAATTATTTGAATTGGAGCAGGGATAAGTATTGGTCCATCAGACATTCTCCCACCTTGAGTCATTATGGTAATCCCATTTCTAATATTCGACATATTACTAGCACTAATTTCTATATTAATAGCGCTGGATTTTTCATTAATTATCTTTGTGTTCAAAATAATATAATGATTCCCATTGAAGGTTCCTCGATATGAATTGCTGTAATGAATTTTAATTATTATCCTTTTTCGGATTAGAAAATTCCATATTAAACCGCCGATACCAGCAGCAATCAATACGGAAAGGGGCCAAATAAAATTATCCCAAAAACTAGGGTTACTACCCAAATTTTTTAGTGAATCAATTTGTAACAACGTCATAAGTTTTGGATTTAATGGTTAATAATAAAATATTTCACCTAATACATAAAGCTTCTTGTTGGGCTAACGCCACACGATGCCTTATTTATTGGCAGCAGTTTTTTTGCAAATTTCCATCTCAATACAATCATTAATGATTATTTATGTTCTTTAATAGTTAATCTTTTCTATACAATTTCCAATTGGCATAGGTACATGCGCCTTGAATATCTGGAAAAAGAGAAAGGTCATTAATATTCATTTCATATAATGTTTCCAGAATTTCCTCCCGCAATATGTCAGGAATCAATAGCTTTATTAACAGGATATTTTCATTGTGTTCCATATTCATCCATATCGTCATCAATTCCTTTTCGAGTGAATCTGGTGTAGGACTATATGTGAATAACCCACGTTGGCTTACTAATCGTGTATTGAATCCTTTATTTGGACTTACTATTTTTGGAAAATAATTGTTAACTTTTCTTATGGAATATTCACAACATCTTTTTGTGTAATCCGAAATGCCAACAACATTCTCTCCATATTCCTCATAAACATCAATAATTTTCTGGGCACTTTCAATTGAACTTGATTGTATCGATTCTAAAAACCTCTTATCATACTCTCCAATTGCTTGGATTGGATAAGATATACTATTGTTTTTATGACATTCTAAAAAATAGTACCTAATTTGAAAATAATAACTGTCGATAATTTTTTTAGTATTTAAGAAATATACGGCTCTATCTTCTGAGATACTATCAATCTTTTTATGTATTTCCTTTTTTGTATCAGTTCTCCCAATCTTTACAAACCGTTCTTCTCGAAATGCAAAATAAAGTGCAACCCATGGAGAAGCTGTCCAGTCAAGTAAAGGTGTGTTTAGACCATAATGTTGCCCAAGTGCCCATATTTCATATTTGTCTCTTTCTGCATTAAAATGTTCATTAAACCTACCTCTTAACGATGAAATGAAACTTCTGTAGTGCCTTTCTACATATCTCTGATATTTTTCAACACTAACACGTTCCCCTTTATATGACCGTAATATAGTCGGTTCAAGATTATAGGATTTAAATTCCTGACCTCTAAACTGGAAACCATGAAAATTGTTGTTATCTTTTAATATATCAATGAAATCCTGTAATATTTCAATTTTGCATTCTAAATAACCAGTTTCAGAATGCAATACTTTATCCTTATAAATAGGTAGCATGATTATTTTTCTTTATGGAATTCAATGAATTTCTTTTTACTTATCCAATTAGAAACACGTCTCAAAATTGCTGCCAACTATTTGCTAACAGCAATATTACGAATTATATCTATAAAATCCTAATATAAATGAAAGCAACGGATTCTTTATGGTGCAAACCTTGAAATTGATAAACCGGAATTTAAATGGCATCGTCTTTTTCATGATAAACAGAGGTACCTCTCCGGAAAGCCGCCTCTGTTTTATTAGCTCTTTTTGGGTGGTATTTGTTGAAAGCAAGGATGTCATCTTTTCAAAAGATGTCATCCGTATTTTTCTGAATCCAAAGAAACCAGGTGAGGCGCTCCTGAAACACTGGCTTTGAAAAATGACAGCAGACTGACAAGGGTGTCCGGAAATGGGTATGGTCGATAATTCAGAAGTATTAGGGTGAAGTGCAGAAAAGGAACGAAAATAAGGCTCCCTCCAGACGAATTATGTCCTGAATAAGTTAAAATGTTTGAAAATTCGGATTGATATCCAGGAAAAGAAATTTAAAGCATTGATTATACTTTGTTCAGTGAAAAGGCCGGAAGAAATGTATATTACAAAACGAGATCTCGTTCTGCAGGAGCTTGGCCATACATATAAAATGTTTATAACGCTGCATGCCAGTTGTCGGTAATAATAATTACCACTAATAGGTGAGGCTTCATGTTGAACTGACTCCATTCGAAGCCTTATTTATTGGTGGTTGGGTCTTTTTTTTGTGGTTTATATGTAAGCCTTCGGCCTGATGCATATTGACCGGTAATGCAAAATTAGTTTTATTTCCGGGCGATTTTATTTCAGATTATGCGGAAGCAGTTCCTCCAGGCGTTGGATGGATTGATCCGGGATGCGGGTGAGGACTTTGGTGA